>NZ_JBFGZY010000029.1:0-29937 GCF_041586535.1 Psychromonas sp.
CGTTCGACTTGCATGTGTTAAGCCTGCCGCCAGCGTTCAATCTGAGCCATGATCAAACTCTTCAATTTAAAGTTTAATGTGCATCTTGCGATGCGACTCAATATTACTGACTAATAACTCTCGTTTACCTAAATAATCGAGAAGTTAATCGAATTAATGAATTAATTCGTGTGTCATTGATATTGATTTTTTGCCCCGAAGGACTATTTTGAAATCCACTATCAATGCTCACACAGATTGTTTGATTAAATTGTTAAAGAGCGTGCCTTTCGGCGAGGTGCGTATCATACGCAACCTGTGAACTTAGTCAAGGTTATTTTATTCTTTTCAAACTGCGTTAAACGCATTTGAAAAGCCACCTTTTTGGTTCTCGTTAACCGGATTAACTTACGTCGTTCCCGTTTCCGTGGATGCGCATTATAGGGATTTCGTTAGCCTTGGCAAGTCTTTATTTACATAAAAAACAGTTTTTTTTACAATTGATTTTTATACATATTTTGCAAACAAGTTATCCACAAACTTGACATTATTATCCACAAAAATATATTGTATCGCTTGTTTTATTCTTTATCCAATGAGGTTTTTATATGCTTCCCGTACTACGTAGTTTTCAAAATTATTTCCCGACAATCGGGGATTCTGTCTATTTAGACCCTTTTTCAACTGTTATTGGTGACGTTACCTTAGATGACGATGTCAGTATCTGGCCAATGTGTGTTTTACGTGGTGATGTGAACTCGATTAAAGTCGGTAAACGCAGCAATATTCAGGATGGCTCTGTTTTACATGTGGCTCGTAAAGGGGAAGCGACCGTTGAAGGTTACTCGTTAGTTGTTGGCGATGACGTAACCGTTGGCCATAAAGCGATGTTACATGCCTGCCAGATAGGTGATCGTGTTTTAATTGGTATGGGCGCTATAGTGCTGGACAATGCACGTATTGATGATGATGTGATTTTAGCAGCGGGTGCGTTAGTCCCCCCGAACAAACATTTAGCTTCCGGGTTTCTGTATGTGGGCTCGCCAGCTAAACCGGCACGTAAATTAACCGATGAAGAATTTGCTTTTCTGAAACGCTCTGCAAGTCATTATGTGAAATTAAAGGATGAGTATATTGCTCAGAGGGGATAAAGGAACAACATACATAAGGTGTGCTTGCATTGACCATACAAGCACATCTTATACATAGTAGCTTCTGTTAATTTTTGCTCATCTCTTTATGGAGCAACATACTTGTTTTGTAATTTAATTCTAGCGCCTTTTCATCACTTGCATGTTGAGACACAAACATTGCACAATCTTTCAAGACTTTTTCAGGCATAGTCGTTTTACTTGCCGGACTAAAGCCTAATTTCATAAAGAATTCCGGCATACGCGTAAGAACAAATAAACGTTTAATCGCTAATTTCTCTGCGCGCTTAACTAATAACGCCACTAGTGCGCTACCTTGCCCACGCCCTTCAAAACCAGGTTCTACACCTAATGAGCGAATCTCGGCCAAACCTGTGTCATAGATATGCACAGAACCACAACCGGTAACTTTTCCATCTAATTCAGTTACTGTAAATTCACCCACAGACTGTTCTAAGTCTGACTTATCTCTTGGAAGATTTTCGCCATTATCAGCCCAGTAATTAACTATTGACTCGATACGATCTATATCTGTCAAAGTCGCCGGTCTAATCACCATGCCTGAGCTGTTACGCTCAGCGAGACGCTGCTCAGCTTCAGTAAGCGCATATTCAATCTGCGTAGGTGAAACACCACCAAGTGCTTTACGTGCAGCAAGTGTTGCTTCAAGTGTCAGCACCGGGTAAACATCGTCTTCGATCACTTCGGAAAACTCTTTAAACTGAGCAACCGTCAACTCTTCCAGCGGCACTCCTTTCTCAATCGCGCCAACCACTGCGACACCTACGATATGATGCGCTTCGCGAAATGGAATACCTTTAGCAACCAGGTAATCAGCAAGTTCAGTCGCATTTGAATAACCACCTTGTGCTGCCTCTTTGGTGCGCTGTTCATTAACTTTAAGATCAGTGAGGGCCATGGATGCCATTTCCAAACAGTCACCCCAGGTATCTAACGCATCAAACAGACCTTCTTTGTCTTCCTGCATATCTTTGTTGTATGCCAGCGGTAGTGCTTTAAGAGTCATTAACATACCCGCTAATGAACCGAATACGCGCCCTGATTTACCGCGAATAAGCTCCATCGCATCTGGATTTTTCTTTTGCGGCATTAATGATGAGCCGGACGTCACTAAATCAGACATCTCGATAAAGGCAGATTCGCCGCTATTGTAGAAAATCAGATCTTCCGCCATACGTGACAGGTGCACCATAGAAAGCGTCGCACAACTCATCAGTTCAACAACATGATCTCGATCTGATACTGAATCCAGGCTGTTGCGGGTTGCACGGGCAAAACCAAGAGAATGCGCTAACGCAGTACGATCCATCGCATAAGCGGTACCGGCTAGTGCGCCACTGCCAAGCGGACAGGTATCTAAACGCTCAAGGCAGCCCTCTAGGCGACTATGGTCGCGCTCTAGCATCTCTAAATAGGCTAAACACCAGTGTGAAAAAGTAACGGGTTGTGCACGTTGCAGATGCGTATAACCGGGTAAAACGACTGCCTGATGAATACGCGCCAGTTCAATTAACTTTGCTTCCAGGGTATCAAGGTGGACAATTAAGTCCTTTGCTGTTTTTTTACACCACAGTTTCAAATCAGTTGCGACCTGATCATTACGGCTTCGGCCAGTATGTAACTTTTTGCCTAAGTCCCCGACCCGTTGAATGAGTTGTGTTTCTACCCATGAGTGAATATCTTCAGCATCGGATTGTAAAACCTGTTCAGGGTTCGCTTGTACTGAATGCAAAAGTTCATTTAATGCCGCCTCCAGACGCACTTGCTCGTCAGAGGTTAGAACATCCACCGACTGCAATGCTTTAGACCAGGCGATTGAACCTATAATATCTTGCTCCGCAAGGCGGTAATCGAATTTTAATGAATCATTAAACTGTTTAAATTTTACGTCTGCCGCGTGGCTGAAACGTCCGCCCCATAGTGCCATTTTTGATGCTCCGTCACTTTCTTTGTTGGTATTAAAATCTATTTCTATTCACTCTTTAGGTGATTAAAAAGAAAAGCAGATAAAAATAGAAATTCCTGCCACGAAAAAATACGGGGCAGGAATTGAAATAAATCCGATTTACCGGTTATTTTTTGCTGTTCAGCGTACGAATACGGCTAGACAGTGAATATAAACGGATAAAACCTTCAGCGTGTTTCTGATTATAAACGTTATCGTCGCCAAATGTTGCAAACTCTTCAGAGTAAAGGCTGTTTGGAGAACGTTTTTGTACTGCAGTCGCCTGACCTTTGTACATTTTAACAACGACTTCACCGTTAACATCTTTAGCCAGTGCTTCTGATGCAGCCAGTAAAGAGCCGCATAAAGGAGTGAACCAGCGACCGTCATATACTAAGTGAGCAAATTCCTGACCTACCTGATCACGCCATTTACGTGCCGGTTTGTCATGAACTAATTCATCAATGCCACGCAATGCCGCCACCATTACGGTGCCTCCCGGCGTTTCGTAACAACCACGAGATTTCATCCCTACGGTACGGTTTTCAGTGATATCAATACGACCAACGCCGTGTGCAGCCGCTTTTTCATTTAACAGCATCAAAGCAGCGTAAGGAGACAGTTCAACACCGTCAACCGCAACAACACGTGAGTTTTCAACTTTAAGTGTCACATATTCAGGTTCATTTGGTGCATCAACAGGATCAACCGTTAGTGTCCAAACACCTTTGCTTGGCTCGTTCCACGGATCTTCAAGTTCACCGCCTTCATGAGAAATATGCCATGCATTGGCATCACGACTGTAGATTTTAGTGGCACTTGCCGTTGTTTTGATATTACGCTCAGCAAGGTAATCAAGCAGATCTTCACGAGAAACCATATCCCATTCGCGCCAGGGTGCAATCACCTGTAACTCAGGAGCAAGCGCAGCAAAACAGCTTTCAAAACGGATCTGGTCATTACCTTTACCGGTACAACCATGACAAACAGCATCCGCACCTACTTTAAGCGCCACTTCAACCTGCGCTTTCGCAATAATAGGACGCGCCATTGATGTGCCTAATAAGTAAGTTCCTTCATATACCGCGCCCGTCGCAATCGTCGGATAGATGTAATCTTTAACAAACTCTTCTTTAAGATCGACGATATGGCACTCTGAAGCACCTGATGCCAAAGCTTTTTCTTCTAAGCCGATCAGCTCTTCCGCACCTTGGCCAACATCGGCACAAAAAGCAACAATTTCACAATCATCGTAAGTTTCTTTTAACCATGGAATGATTGCCGACGTGTCCAGACCGCCTGAATAAGCGAGTACAACCTTTTTAACTTTACTCATCTGATTATTTTCCTTTCATCAATGTAAGCATAATCGCGTTTTGAATGTGCATTCTATTTTCTGCCTGGTCAAAGATCAACGAAGCAGGACCATCCATAACATCAGATGTGATATCTAGACCACGATGTGCAGGCTGGCAATGTAATACGTATTTGATACCGGTTAAATCCAGCAATTCCTGATTAATCTGGTAAGGAATAAACTTAGCTTTAATCTCTTCAAGCGGCGTATCATCCCCCATTGAAAGCCAAGTGTCACCATAAACAACATCATAACCTTTAATATCTTCAATATTATTAGTGACGTTGATGGTACCACCGTTTTGAGCAGCAACCTCTTCTGCTATTTTCATTATCTGCGCATCCGGACTATGACCAATAGGGCAAACAGCCGTAACAGTGGCGCCTAAAATTGCACCGGCAATAAATAACGAATGAGTCACATTATTGCCATCACCGATATAAGCCAGCTTAATTTTGGACAGATCATCATATTGTTCTGAAATGGTTAAAAAATCAGCCATTGCCTGACAAGGGTGGTAAAGATCACATAAGGAATTAATTACAGGGACGGTTGCGTGTTCCTGCATCTCCACCAGGGTATTATGATCATAGACACGAGCTACAATACAATCAGCCCAGCGGGAAAGGTTAGCAGCAAAATCTTTAACATCTTCACGGGAGCCCATCTCACCATTACTCTGATCTAAATAGACAGAGTGGCCGCCTAACTTATTAACCCCGATATCAAAGGTTACGCGTGTGCGTAATGATTGCTTTTCAAATAAAGTGACTACACTTTTGCCCGCCAACTCCTGTGAGTATTTAGCCGGATTCGCCTTTAAATCTTTACCCAGGGCAATCAGATCTAACGCCTGCTGCCGGGTCATTTCTAAACCTGTTAGTAAATTTTTCATGTTTAACTCTCTGCTTAATACTCTACTTAACGACTTTTGTTCCCACTGCCTGACCGGCAAGTAACGAAACCAAATTATCTGGGTTTTTCCAGCTTCCAAGCATCACGTAACCTAATTGATCCGCGGCCTGCAGGGCTGCTTTCACTTTTACGGCCATGCCATCCTGAATAACATTTTCGGCAATCAGTGTATCAGCTAATTGTGTATTTAGCTCAGGAATAACCTGCTTATCGGCATCCCATACACCATCAACATCTGATAAAAAGAGTAATTCAGCCCCCACCAGCTCACAAATCGCTATCGCAGCCTGATCCGCATTTACATTATATAAACGCCCGTCTTCACCGATTCCGATTGATGAAATAACCGGCAGATGTTCACCCGCCAACAGGCTGTTAATTAAAGACGGGTTATTTGCACTGCAGACTCCGACCGCGCCCAGCTCCGGATCCAGCTGGGTAACTTTACAGCTGAAACCATCGGCAAGTGATAAACCGACAGCAGAAAGACCAGCCTGTAATGCTTTTGCCATTAACAGCTTATTGGATGTACCGGCCAACGCGCCTGCGACATAAGGAATTTGCTCAAATGGCGTAATACGCAGGCCATTTTTCTTTTGACTGACGATATTCATTTTATTTAGCACATCTTCAACAATCACACCGCCGCCATGCACTAGTAAAAGTGGTCTCTGCTGTTTGTGCAGATACTGGGTGAGTGCTGAAAATAAATTTGCCAATGCCTGATCATTTTCAAGTACCGCACCACCGAGTTTGATCAATAAAGGTTTTAATGCCTGCGTCATTTTTTAAAAATCCTGTTTACAAAAGGGAGGTGGTGATAGCAAAACCAAAGCGTAAGTTAATACACTGCATGGCCTGCGATGAAGCACCTTTTAATAAATTATCAATAGCACTGAAGGCAACCAGATCTTCACCATCAACTGCCCAGCCCAAATCACAATACGGGGTACCGACAACATTTTTAAGCGCCGGGAAAGTGCCTTCCATTAAACGCACAATAGGCTTGTCTGCATAAGCGTTCTGATAAGCCTGATTCACCTGCTCAGCTGTTACACCCGCTTTTAGCTGCACATTAATGCTGGCTAAAATACCACGTTTAAAACTGCCTAAATGCGGTGTAAAGACTACCGGCATGCCCAGATGCTGATCTATTTCCGGTTTATGACGGTGAGTAAACACTCCGTAAGGCTGCAGGCTCACTTCACAAAAGCTGCTTGCCATACTCGCTTTGCGCCCGGCACCACTAACGCCACTGGTCGCGTTAATAGTAGGTTTTGTATTTTCTTTAATCAGCCCCGCTTCTGCTAACGGCTTTAAGGCGGTTAATGATGCTGTTGTATAACAGCCCGGTACTGCAATCAGATCGGTATTTTTTATCGCGTCATAATTCCATTCTGCTAACCCATAAACCGCTTGTGCCAGCAAATCCGGATACTGATGAGTAAAACCATAAAATTTATCGTAAAAACCTGCAGCCTGAACACGGAATGCACCGGAAAGATCAAATACCACGGTATTTTGTGCCAAAAATAGCGGCGCCAAATCATGGCTGATTTCGTGTGCTGTTGCCAGAATAACGATATCGATACCTTTACAGGCCTGTTCAATACCGCTGTTGCCTAAAGGTTGCAGCGGCAGATCAACTTCACCTAATAAATTACCGTAAAGCGCGGATAATTTTTTACCTTTATCCAAACTGCCTTCTGAAACATATAAACCAGCCAATTCAATTTCTGGGTGGCGTGTTAAAAAGTGTGCTAATTCTGCGCCAGTATAACCACTGGCCCCGACAACAATGGCTTTTAGCATAAAGAAGTTCCTGTTAGGTGATAAAATAAAAATCGCAATATTGCATTATAAAGAGAAGCGCTCACGATAGAAAGCGGCATTCTAACCACGAGTGATTATTTATTCAATAATAATGAATATTTATATGTGCATTTTAATATTTTGCAGGTTATATCAATCTATTTAATATCAGAATCTGTTTTTGCAGGGATCCGGGGGGGGAGACGATTCGTTTTTTACTTTAGTAAACCAATTGATTTTGATAAAGATGCAGGCAAGTAAATAGCCTGAGAGCGAGAGGCAAAGGGGAATCATTGCCTCTTTGCCTTTTAGGTGGTTATCTTATCGCTTAATGAAGCATTTTTTAAAATGTTTCGTCGGAAACGTCATCCATATATTGTGCCTGTATCTCCAGGATCTCAGGTAAACAGGCTATAAAAACAGGTACCAATTCCGGATCAAAATGCTTGCCGGCCTCACTTTCAATTAATTGTATAGCATCTGCAACTGACCAGGCTTTTTTATAGGGACGATCACTAGTTAGCGCATCAAACACATCGGCAATGGCAACAATTCGCGCACTTAATGGGATATCTTTCCCGCTGAACCCGCCCGGGTAGCCGCTGCCATCCCATTTTTCATGATGATATTTAGCCACCTCTACGGCCATCTTCAATAAATCTGACTCGTGATCACCTAAAATGTTGACGCCGTAATCAACATGTCTCTGCATAATCGCCCACTCTTCGGGGTCCAACTTGCCTTTTTTCAGTAGCACTCCGTCAGGAATACCTATTTTACCTATATCATGCATTCCGGCGGCACTATAAAGCAGTTCAGACCACTCCCGATTTTCTGTCGCCTGCTCTGCGAGCAGACGAGAATAGCTGCTCATGCGCAGAACGTGCTGACCTGTTTCATTATCTTTAAATTCAGCGGCTCGCCCTAAACTACGCACCATCTCCATCCGCGTTTTTTCCAGCGCTTTGGTTCTTTCTTTTACCAGTCCCATCAGATGAAATCGCTGGTTCGATAATTGCAAATGTGCTCTCACCCTTGCCAGTACAACTGGCGGACTCACCGGTTTACTCAGATAATCCACACAGCCTAAAGCAAAACCTTTCTCCTCATCTTCCTCTTCCCTTTTTGCACTGACAAAAATCACAGGAATTCCCGCGGTTTCAGGCATCATTTTTAATTCTTTGCAGATGCTATAACCATCAATATCCGGCATCATAATATCCAACAGAATAAGATCCGGCTTATCCACTCCGCCGGCTATCTGCAGTGCAATAAAACCATTAATAGCGGCCTTTACATTGTAATAGGGCTGTAATATTGCGCTCAGCAAATGAATATTTTCCGGATTATCATCCACCACTAATATTGTTTGCCGGCTGCTTTGTTCGTCTAATTCTGTCATTGCAAATCCTTTGTTGATGAACTGTTACCGTTCTTTGCAGTGTTCAGTTCAGAGAGGTACTGCTGACCACGGGCGAAATCAAAATTTTCCAGGCTGGCAATAAGATTATTAAGCACTACGTTATACTCCTCCCCTAAACTAGATTGCAACAATTCTGAGGCCGTATTTAATGCATTGGTATCAAAACGGTCAATTTTCTGCTCTAAAAGTTGCAGCCGTTGTCGGATCTCTGTTGCACTTAAGGACACTTTATTATCAATCTTCTGCTGCTGAGCTTTTTCCTGTAATTGCTGCATCAGGCCGATCTCTTCAGTCACTCTGCTTAACTGCATAATAACCCTGTTCAGTGACTCCTGAACAGCGTATGTCTCAGCTTTATTTTTACACTGGCGCTCTAAGGCTACACAACCGAGATATAAATTTTTCGCGCCAATATTACCGGCCGTGCCGGTTAGATTATGGGCGATCAGCTGTGCTTTCTGCCATTGCCCCGCGTGCCAGGCCCGTTTAAACTCCTCTGCGAAGAGAGTATTTGATTTTTTAAATTTACTTAATAATTTAATGTATAAAATCAGATTATTATCACAGGTTGCCAAGCCTGCTTTTTTATCTATCTGTTTAAAGTGAGAGAAACTGTTGTCAGCATCCTGATTATCATCGTCCGGATCTGAAAGGGCTGTGGACTTTGTTATCGGTCCGGGTTCCACGCTGATCCAGCGCTTCAACACTTTAAACATCCCCGCTACGTCAATCGGCTTATTGATATAATCATTCATACCAATTTCCAGGATATGCTGTAACTCATCCTTTATTGCGTTAGCGGTCATAGCTAAAATAGGTATCTGTTGATTAAATTCACGAATTTTAAGAGTTGCCTGATAACCATCCATCACCGGCATCTGAATATCCATTAAAATCGCGTCGTAATTATTTTCCCTGACCTTTTCAACAGCGATACAGCCATTTTCAGCCTGGCTAACCTGAATACCTCTTGTCTGAAGCAATGTCGTTGCGACCTCCTGATTCAGCTCATTATCATCGACTAATAAAATATGCGCGCCATGTAACTGCTGCTGACCTTGTGCTTCGTTCAAAGCACTTTCCTTGCTGTCTATTTGATTGGTATTATCCTGTTCCTCCAGATAGACAGTGAAGAAAAACGTACTGCCCTGTCCTTCGTCACTTTCAACCCAAATCTGCCCGCCCATCAAATTTACAATATTTTTGGAAATCGATAAACCTAATCCTGTGCCACCATATTTGCGGCTCGTGGAGGGCTCTGCCTGAGTGAAAGTATCAAATATCTTCGTCTGCTGTTGTTCACTCAGGCCAATCCCCGTATCCCGGACCGAGAACTGCAGCTGAATTTTACCGTCATCTTTTTCCAGCAGCTTTACCTTAATGGTGATCGCCCCCTGCTGCGTAAATTTAAGCGCATTCCCCGCCAGGTTAATTAATACCTGCCTTAAACGCAGTGCATCACCACGCAGATAAACAGGCACACTGTGTGCGACATGGTAGTGTAATCCCAAGCCTTTCTTTTGCGCGTTGACTCCGATAATAGAGATCACCTCTTCCAACAGTTCAAATAAAGAAAACCCTGTTTTTCCCAACTCCATTTTACCCGCTTCGATTTTTGAATGATCCAGTACATCATTAATAATCTCAAGCAGGCTTTTTGCAGCACCATGTACCTTACGGATATAGTTATGCTCTTTTGCCGGTAGTGCACCTTCCAGAGCAAGGTGAGACATGCCGATAATAGCATTCATCGGTGTGCGGATTTCATGGCTCATATTGGCCAAAAAATCAGATTTGGCACGGTTCGCCTGATCCGCCATCTCTTTCGCCTGAATAAGCAGTTTTGTAATCTGATTACCTGCAGTGATATCCGTTACAGTCACGACAATCAGTATTTCCCCGTCTAATTCTATCGGTGTCCAGACAAGCTCGGCCTCAATAATTTCCCCTGATTTTTGCTGCAGGGTGATAACGCGATCATCCCCCGTCTTCATATTCCGGGGAGAAGCAAAATATTCATCCATAAAGCTGAGGTGGTCATCATGACGATTTTCAGGAATAAATTTTATTGGCAGAACATTAATCAGCTCCGATTTTTGATAGCCCAACAGCTTTTCTGCCGCCGCGTTGCAGTCCACTATCCGCCTGCTCATATTCAGCAAAAATGAAGCCACCGGAATGGATGCCAATAACGTGCGAGTACGCTCGGCTTCCTGTAACAAAGCGGAGATATCCTGAAAGGTAATAACCGCTTTCAAAGAGGAGTCGGGATCATTCACCACTGAAACAGTGTAGGATACGGACAGCTGTATTGTGTCTTTGCGGTAAAAGTCACTTTTATCCACACGTAATCCTTTACCCGTTTCAATGCAGCTTAAAATTTGCGCACAGGAATTATCACGCTGCTGCATGTCTGAAGAACAGTGATAGAGAATGTCGGCATAGCTGTGTTTGAGAACTTCCTGCTCCTGATAACCGAGCAGTTTTTCTGCAGCCGCATTAAAAAAAACAATTTTCCCCGCGGCATCTACCCCTACAATGCCGTCCGCAACGTTATTAACAATCAGGCTGTTTTTCTGCTCTGCGCTGACCAGCTCCCGTGTTCTTGCATTGACTAACTGCGCAAGTTTATCTTTGGATTGCCTGCTTTGCGCACTGGCGCGATAAGAGAGAACCATAATAAACAGTGAAAGTGCGCTGATTAACCCGGCAGAAACAAGCATGATGATAAAAGAGATCTGCCTCAGCGGAGTATAATGCCGGTATATCTCGTCCAGGTTGGTCTCACTTACCAGCAGTAAATTGTATTTTTCCAGCCATAACCAGCGCCCGGCCACACTCTCGCCCATATAATCGCTATAACCAGAGAGATTGTAACCACTTTTTTCCAACAGACTGTCCAACACAATCTGATTTTTTTCAGGATCCGGTACACGGATACGCAAAATAGCCGATTTTCCGCCCGGAATTATTTTCTCCTCGTGCAGGCGCTCAATAAGATGACTTTCCGAAAGTAAATAACCTCGATTATCAACAGCATAACTTTTCGCTGTCCGTGCAAAAAGATCAGTCTTGAACAGCTGAGAATATTCGCCGTCGGCATCAAAACGTATGGTTAATAAGGCTAGCACTTCTCCACCGGCATCGATTATCGGCTCAACAATATAAACAACAGGATCTTTATCCAAGACAGACTGCTGCCCGTCAAAATCCGCCCAGACCGGAGGGGTGAAAGTGCTGTTGCCAGCCAGGGCTTTGGCAAAGAGTTCCGGACGATAAATTTTTACCGCACTGGTTTTATCATTAATATCGGGATCGCTATTGATTAAATAGTCACCCTGTTTCTCAACAAGCGCATAGGAGTGCCCGGTTGTTTTTTCCTGATCAAGCAAAAAGGTATGCAGTAAGGTTTTTAGCTGCTCAGCATGCAGCGTTTCACCTGCTTTTCTAGCGGTCAGTAGTTGCTCTGTATAATGCTGTAACAGCGGAGTGTTGATATTATTTTTAATCATCAGCAACTGTGCGGCATACCAGTTATCCAGCTGTTTTTCGACGATCTGATTTTTTACCTGAAACCTTTGGCCCTGTTCTTCCATCAGCTTTGTTTTTAATTTTTCAAAATACAGCTCAAAGGCAAGAAAGGTAGCTGTGACCAGCAGGATTAGGGTAAGGAGATAGATAATTTTAAATTTCAGTGTTTCAAACTGGCGAATGATCTTTTCAAAGTTACGCCAGAAGATAAACAGCAGTGCAATAAAAATAAAAGCCAGCAGCACAGAAGCAATCATTAGCCATGAAAGCGGTTCCTGACGGGGCTCAAAGGTAATATTATTCAGCGATGCCATCCAATCAAAAATTAACCGCTGGAAATAAGGCTCACCCAAGCGGGTAATACCGCTGTCAAGCAACTCCACCAGTTCCGGCTTGTGGTTATTGATACAGAATCCGAGCGGGACAGGAGCAAACCCGGGAATCGCTAATATATCGAGGTTATGCAGGGCGTTCTGCTGCACAAAAAAATCTTTAACGAAGAGATGAGTAACAAAGCCATCCAACTGCCCGTTATTAACCATTTTCAGGCCCACTGCGAGATCGCCCATTTCAATAACATTACCCAAACCGACAACATGCTCCGCTGCATGTATTGATACAGAAGCGGTCGTTACAGCAATCTGCGCATCTTCAGGAAAATCAGCTATGCTCTTATAGTTTTTGTTTTTATTAATCACCACAACTTGCGAAAGGGAGAGAAAAGGTTTAGTAAAAAGCATCTTGCCCTCACGCTCAGGGCTTCTCGCGCAAAATGAAATGGCATCTATCTGATGATTTTTCAGCTTGTCCATCTGCTCGGCAAAGGTCCCTACTGAGCTGCTCTGCAGACTAACCCCCAATAGCGTTGATAACTGCCGACGAATCAGCTCGCCAGCACCCACAGGGTTTCCGTCAGCATCGCTATAATCAAAAGGCGGGAAATTATCATCAATCCCTACTGTAATAGGCGGCAGATTCTGCCAGTTATTCCCGGCACCGCTGTAAGCATATTCATTAAACTCACTTAAATAAACAGGTTTGCTGGAAGCCGCACTAGTTATAATCGGAGAGAGAAATAAAGAAACAATAAAAAGTAGTGCTGAATATTTCATAAATAATGGTCACTGTTATTCAACTGAATCAGAAATACATAAATCTAAAAAGTTTTATAGTGGCATCTATTGCGCATTTGTTTTGCACAACAAACTGTTCTGCTAATGCAGCGTAAACGCCACAACGGAGTTGTCTAATCTACCCTGAAAAAGGATTAAAGACATTAAATAAAACCGCTAAATAAACACAATCAAATAAGTTATTCTCCTCTATCTGCGCACATCAATGTAATCAGTGGACTACAGGGAGAAAGCATCTGGCGCTTATCAATGATGCGGCTTTCAATTTACTATTATGAGATCTGTGACAAACAGTCCCTCAGAGATGAATAACTGATTGAAGGCTTTTTTTTAGCCAAATTAGGTGTAATATCTTTTTTTATCTTATCTACCCATTTAAGGTGCTTTATGTCATTACCTACTTTTATCAACCTCTACAAAGAGCTGATTGCGATTCCCTCTATCAGCTCTACGGATCCATCATGGGATCAAAGCAATTTAAAAGTGATTAATCAGCTTGCCGGCTGGTTAGAAGAGCTGGGATTTAAAAATGAAATAAAAGAGATCCCGAATGTGCCCGGTAAATATAATTTAATCGCCACATTGGGTGAAGGTGATGGTGGTTTACTGCTTGCCGGCCATACCGACACGGTTCCTTATGATCAGGGTAAATGGTTAACCGATCCTTTTACCGTGGTTGAAAAAGAGAATCGCCTTTATGGCTTGGGCACAATCGATATGAAGGGTTTTTTTGCTTTTGTTATTGAGGTGTTAAAAGATCTCGACTTAAAAAGCCTGAATAAACCCCTGCGTATTTTAGCAACCGCCGATGAAGAAACCACTATGTCCGGTGCGCAGGCAATCGCGCAGCAAAAAAGTATTAAACCTGACTATGCCATTATCGGTGAGCCGACCGGTTTGGTACCGGTGATCATGCATAAAGGTCATATGTCCGAAGGTATCCGCATTACCGGTCGAAGCGGGCACAGTTCAGATCCGGATAAGGGGCTGAACGCCATTGAAATCATGCATCTGGTAATAGGCGAATTAAAAAAAGTACAACAGCAGTTTAAAGAAAAATACCACAACCCGCACTTTGATGTACCCTATCCCACCCTTAATTTCGGGGCAATAAATGGCGGCGACAGCCCCAACCGGATTTGCGGCTGCTGTGACCTGCATATTGATATGCGCCCTATTCCGGGCATTAGCACCACGGAGCTATTTATTACCGTGAAACAGGCTTTGGCCGAGATTGAAAAACGTTATCCAAAAAGTGTTGAAGTCTACCATTTACATGAGCCCATTCCTTCGTACCAATGCCCGCTGCATTCAGACCTTATCAATAACGCTGAAATTTATACCGGTAACAAAGCACAAAGTGCTAATTACTGTACCGAAGCACCGTTTATCCAGGAACTTGGCTGCGACACCATAGTGCTGGGGCCGGGGCATATCGCGCAGGCCCACCAGCCGAATGAGTATTTAGATCTTTCCTTTGTTAAACCAACCAAAGAGGTGATCAAAAAGTTAATCAACCGCTACTGTGTTAGTTAATTTATCCTATTAAGAACTATCTATTTTTGTGATGCAGCGTTGACTGCCCCCATTAATGTGATAGTTTATTCACTTTGTTTTATTAATTATGCAATTTTATCGCTAGTTCAGGGGACATATGACAGAAGAATATTCAAATTTACGTAGTAACGTCGGTTTATTAGGGCAATTACTTGGTAAAAGTATCGGGAGCCACCTCGGTGAAGCGTTTCTGGACAAAATAGAAACCATCCGTAAGCTCTCTAAATCTTCTCGTGCCGGGAATACAGAAGATGGTGTAGCACTTGTGGAGATGTTAACCAATCTTTCTGATGATGAATTAGTACCAGTTGCTCGTGCTTTTACTCACTTTTTAAACTTAGCAAATATCGCGGAACAGTTTCACGGAATTTCCCGTCACTGCGACAGCGGTGTCTGCGCACCGGATCCTATTAAAAAATTAATCGCTAAATTAAAAAATGCAAATCTATCAACAGAAGAGATGCAGAACAGCGTTAATGAATTAAAAATGGAAATGGTACTGACCGCTCACCCGACCGAAATTACGCGCCGCACGCTTATCCATAAGCACATCGCAATTAATGACTGCTTAAGTTATTTAGAGCTTAGCGATATTTCAGATAAAGAACGTGACCTGTTATTCGATCGTTTAGAGCAGTTAATCAGCCAAGCCTGGCATACCAATGATATACGCCAGAAGCGCCCGACTCCGGTAGACGAAGCTAAATGGGGATTTGCTGCCATTGAAAACAGTTTATGGCAGGCTGTCCCGCAGTTTATCCGCAATTTAGAAAATGAATTAGAGAGCGGTTTAGGGCTGTCACTGCCACTTGAGGCTTCACCGATTACATTCACTTCATGGATGGGTGGCGACCGCGATGGTAACCCTTTCGTTACCGCAAAAGTCACCCAGGAAGTTTTATTGTCAAGCCGCTGGGTAGCCGTCAGTTTATACCTTAAAGATATCAAACAACTCACCGATGAGTTATCAATGGATAACTGTGATGAAGCGTTACGCGCTGTTGTCGGAGAAGATGCTGCTGAACCTTACCGGGCTGTGTTACGTAAATTACGTGCAGAATTAAAAGAAACATTAACTTCATTGAGTGCGACTCTGCAAAATCAGCAGACTGATGCTAAAGATATCATCACCACAACCAAGCAGTTAAAAGAACCTTTGCTATTATGTTACCAATCACTTAAAAACATGGGTATGAACTGCATTGCAAATGGTTTGATTTTAGATATCTTACGCCGTTTGAACTGTTTTGGTATTAACCTGTTGAAGTTAGATATCCGTCAGGATGGTGAACGCCACGGGAATACGCTATCGGAATTAACCCGTTATTTAGGTCTGGGTGACTACAATGCCTGGAATGAAGCCGATAAACAGGCTTTCTTATTACAGGAATTAAACAGTAAACGCCCGCTTTTCCCGAGCAAGTGGGCCCCCTCTGCTGAAGTACAGGAAGTCTTAGACACCTGTAAAGTGGTTGCGCAGACAGATCCGGAAGCCTTAGGCATCTACATTATCTCGATGGCGCGCCAGGCATCCGATGTATTGGCTGTACAGCTAATATTAAAAGAGATGGGCTGCCCTTTCCGCATTCCGGTTGCACCATTATTCGAAACACTTGATGACTTGAATAATGCGGCAGCGGTAATGAAACGTTTGTTTGCTGTAGACTGGTATCGCGGTTACATCAAAGGTGTTCAGCATGTAATGATCGGTTATTCTGATTCAGCGAAAGATGCCGGCGTAATGGCGGCCAACTGGGCGCAATATACCTCGCAGGAAGCACTGGTTAAAATCAGCGCAGAGAATGACATCAAGCTGGTTCTGTTCCACGGACGTGGGGGCACAATTGGACGTGGCGGCGCACCTGCACACCAGGCACTGTTATCACAACCTCCTGGCTCTCTAAAAGGTGGTTTACGGGTAACCGAACAAGGCGAGATGATCCGCTTTAAATTTGGTCTGCCTAAAGTTGCGATACAAAGTTTGAATCTCTATACCGCTGCTATTTTAGAAGCAAACTTGCTACCGCCTCCCGCACCAAAACAAGAATGGCGCGATGTGATGGAGCAGTTTGCCGAGGAATCCTGCCAGGAATATCGTCACTTTATCCGGGAGGAGGCTGATTTTGTGCCTTATTTCCGTCATGTGACGCCTGAAGTAGAACTGGGTAAATTAGCTTTAGGCAGTCGCCCGGCCAAGCGCAAACCCAACGGCGGCATAGAAAGTCTGCGTGCTATTCCCTGGATTTTCGCATGGAGCCAAAACCGTTTAATGCTGCCGGCCTGGCTGGGTGCGGGTTCACCATTGAAAAAATTATTAGACGAAGGGAAAAAAGAGTTACTACAGGAAATGTATTGTAACTGGCCGTTTTTCCATACCCGTCTAGAAATGTTTGAAATGGTATTCCTGAAAGCTGATGAAGAGTTAACTCAATTCTATGAAGAGCGCCTGGTACCAAAAGAACTGTGGCCACTAGGACAGCGCTTACGTGATAATTTGAAGTTAACCCGAGATACTGTGCTGGAAACCATTCCTGATCATAAATTAATGCAGGAACAGCCTTGGATTAAAGAGTCAATTTCTCTGCGTAACCCTTATGTTGATCCACTCAATATGTTACAGGCAGAATTACTTTCCCGTTCACGTAAAAACGGTGAAGAAATTTGTCCGGTTATTGACCAGGCATTGATGGTCACTATTGCAGGTATTGCAGCAGGACTTCGTAATACTGGCTGATATATAGAAAGCTTTTAGTTTTCAGCAGTCAACCATCAGAGCTGCAAAGTGCGCAGCTCTGTATTGTAATCGTTTAAAAATGACTGCAATCTGAGATTCCCCCGTTACTTGCGCGGGAATCTCAATCACCTTCCTATTCAAGCACTGCCATCATCAACCTTCAATACCGATAGCTGTTCGCTAAAATCTGACGACCATTCCAATCAAGTAGACCATCACTGCAAATAGTTTTAGAATAGCGAGCTAATACTCAATCCTATTTTATCAGTATCAAAAGTGATTTAGATTTAATGAATAAAGAAAACATTCAACAACTCGATACCCTCGGTTTACGTTGTCCGGAGCCTGTAATGATGATCCGTAAAACAGTAAGGAAGATGCAGGATGGGCAATTATTAAGCGTCATTGCCGACGATCCGGCAACAACGCGTGACATCCCCAGTTTTTGCAGATTTATGGATCATACTTTAGTTGAAGCCGATACCAGTCAGGTACCGTATCGCTATTTAATACGTAAAGGTGCTTAAATTCGTCATATAAAAGAGTATTAATACCAAACCCGATAATTATCTATTCATTTATGCTGGTTTAAATGAATGCTAGCTAGACATAAAACTACGTTTTAGTCTTTGTTATTGATTTGATTCAGAACGTCCTGTTCTTCACCACTTTGTGGCCAGCTAAAGCTGTTCAAAATTGTTCCATACAATTTTGTGTAATAGAACAACTAGTTACTGCAATCAATGCCTTGCTTTCATCCATTTTTGCTACGCCTAAATAGATCATCTAATTAACGGAATTGGTATAAGAAATTGATTCGTGCTTTTATCTGCATGCTCTAGAGCACCATATAGTTTAAAAAACGAACGCCAGAGCTGACTAAAAATCGCTCAGGCAAGGCGTGTTAGCGAAGGAATAGAGATCTCTTTCGAGCTGGCACTTTGTTGGTCATCTCGGTGGTATTTATAATGGTTGTTATCATATGATTATAATTAGGAAGAGAGTTCATGAAGTCTAGCTATCGTATTGTGGCCATGGTCACTTTTTTGCTGGTTACACTGTCACTTATTATCTCTGTAGTGAATTATCAGGTCTCTCTCAAGTCTGCACAGGAACAACTCAGAGAACGCTCTTTGCCGCTCACCGTAGATAATATCTATACGGAAATTCAAAAACATATTATTGAGCCGAATCTTATCGCGTCTATGATGGCTCAGGATACCTTTCTCAGAGATTGGCTGATTTTTAATGAAGATGATGTTGACAAAATATCTACCTATCTGGACACGATTAAAAACAGATATAAGATGTTTGTTACCTTTCTTGTCTCTGAAAAAACCAGAAACTATTACACCCGGAAAGGTCTATTAGAGCAAGTTGTTGAAGGTAATCCCAATAACGACTGGTATTTCAACTTTATGGAAACCACCGCAGTCCACGAAATAAACCTTGATTTCAATGAGTATATTGATGACGGAATGATTATGTTCATCAACCATAAAATCTATGATGAAAATTATCATACGATCGGCATCACCGGAATCGGACTGAAAATTTCTTATGTAAACGATATGCTCAAACACTTCCGGCAACAATATCTTTTCAATGTTTATTTTCTCAATAAAGAGGGCGAAGTTGTTCTCTATGAACATGGCGTTAATTCATTAAAGAATATTGCAGATGTGCAGGAATTGAATTCCTTGCGGGACGTTATTCTCAGTAAAAACAGCAGAGTAATTGATTATATAAGGGAGGGGGAAGAATATTTGATAAACACCAAATATATTCCAGAACTGGATCTTTACCTGGTCGTGGAAGCGAAGCTGTCAGGATTTACCCAGGAAGTAAGAAAGACATTCTATTTCAATTTGTTAATCTCACTTTTTGCCACACTGATAATAACCTTTTTAATTCTGAAAACGATAAAAAACCATCATTTGAATTTGAATCATCTTGCCCAATATGATGATTTGACTAAGCTGAAAAATCGCCGTGTATTCAATGAAGAGCTGGAGCACTCATTATTATTGAGCCGGCGCAGGCATAGTTATTTATCCTTACTCTTTTTTGATTTGGATGATTTCAAAATTATTAACGATACATTGGGCCATCAAACCGGCGATAAAGTACTCGTGCGTCTTGCTGATATTATCAGAGATAATCTTCGTCAGACGGACCTTAAAGGTAGATGGGGAGGCGAGGAGTTTATTGTCGCGTTAATTGATACTGATCTGGATACTGCAAAAATAATTGCAGAAAAGCTGAAAAAAGCCTTCGAAGAAGATAAGGTTTTATCACAACTGACAGATAAAAAAGTCACTGCCAGTTTTGGCCTTACTATGCTGAATTCAATGGATACAATCGACTCGCTTTTAAGCCGGGCCGATAACGCCCTCTATGAAGCAAAAAAAGGCGGTAAAAATATGGTTGTCTCTGTTTTATGAGCGGGCTTGAGTGTTGTTGATTATCTGAATTTAGGTTAGTGCGATTAAATCGAACCGGGAGAATAACTATCTCCTCAACCAGCTATAGTCGTTATCAATAACAGAAGCACCTACCAGTAGATGCTACACTTTGACAGAACTGCTAACTTCTTTGAACTTCATTATTAAGGGAGCGTTGCAGTGAAAAGACCTGGAACCGCCATACTAAGTCATTCAATAACTATTTTGGGTAGGGCTTGATATAGGCTCTTCCTCTTCGAATGCCATGATTTGGCTTAGTTCATCCTCAAGCTCGATAAACAGCTGCCGGTAGTCGCTGTCGAAACGGTCATCGGAAGTACTTTCCTGCCATATTTTATATAACGAATGTTTACCTTTTGCTTCCGCATTCATAAATTTCTGACGTTGTCTTTCAGCTTTATTCACGCTAAAGCCTAAATGCTGCAGAGCTTGAGTACCAAGTTCCAAGGCTGAAAGGTAAGTTTCCATAATAATATAATCGGCACCGGCATGCTTAAGTGAGTAATAATGCCCGCGATCGAAAGCCCGCGCTAAAATTTTCACTTTCGGGTAAGCGTGTTTTACATATTCAACCAACTCGGCCGAGCGAATCTTATCATCAATGGCAACAACCAATAACTTTGCCTGTTCAATGCCCGCTGTGTGCAGTAGATCCGGGCGTGTTGCGTCGCCAAAATAACTTTTGATATTTATCTGGCGTAATCTGTCGATCATGCTGGATTCGTGATCTAATACCACAGTGGCTACTTTATTGGCCACTAATAAACGGTTAACCACCTGTCCGAACCTGCCTGCACCGGCAATAATCACACAACCAGTTTCATCAATCTGATCCTGCTCGCGTTGATTGCTGGTTTGCTGGTAGCGCGGTAAAATCACCTTATCAAAGAAAATAAACAGCGCGGGTGTCAGAAACATTGATAACGCTACAACAAGTGATAAAGGATCGGCTATTTGCGGGGGTAAAACATGCTGCTGCACGGTGAAATTTAACAATACAAAACCAAACTCACCCGCTTGTGCCAGGCTTAGAGCGAATAACCAGCGGTCACTATTTTTAATTTTAAAGATCACTGCCAGTAGCAATAAAACGATCGCTTTTAATAACATTACCGCAAAGGTTAAAGCGATAATGACGAAGAAGTGAGAATAGAGAATATAAAAATCGATGCCCGCGCCGACAGTGATAAAAAATAGTCCCAGCAATAAGCCTTTGAAGGGCTCAATATTAGATTCTAATTCATGGCGGAACTCCGAGTTTGCCAGTACCACCCCGGCTAAAAAGGTACCCAGGGCTGGTGAGAGATCCACCAGACTCATTAATGCGGCAATACCGATCACCAGCATTAAGGCTGAGGCGGTGAAAATTTCCCGTAAGCCTGAGCTGGCGACAAATTTGAATAACGGGCGGCTTAAATAATGGCCCGCAAAAACTACACCGACAATGGCGGTGATAACCGCCAGCGCATAAGCCCAGTTAGGCAACGAGGCCACCAGGCTCAAGCTTTCGTGGTGCTCGGCTGCGCTCGAGGCTACTTGCTGTGCTTTGTCGATAAGTTCAGGCAGGGCGAATAATGGAATTAACGCCAGCATCGGAATAACGGCAATATCCTGGAAGAGTAAAACTGAAAAGGCATTTTTGCCGCCTTCTGTTTTGCTTAGCCCTTTTTCGTTAAAGGTCTGCAGCACAATCGCCGTTGAAGAGAGTGAAAAAATCAGGCCTATGGTTAGCGCGGTTGTCCACTGTTCAACAAAATAAGAAGCTATCCACATCACGACTATTACGGTTAAAGCAACCTGCAGTCCACCCAGTCCCATCAGGCGGTTGCGCATGCTCCACAGCATTTTCGGATCAAGCTCCAACCCCACCAGAAAAAGCATCAAAACTACACCAAATTCAGCAAAGTGCTGAATACTGGTGGTCTCATCGCCAACCAAACCGATAATTGGACCGATAAAAACGCCGGCTATCAAGTAACCCAGTACCGAGCCTAAGCCGAAGCGCCTTGCCAGAGGCACTGCTATTACGGCCGCGGCCAGGTAGATAAAAGCATAAATAAAATATTCAGTCATAATATTCTCTTAGTCTGTGTCGGATATCCGGGTTTTGAACAGTTTAATTCATAAATAGAGTTAATAGCTCATTAAGGTAACGATGTCCTAAAGGAGTGACTTGCCAGCTATTATTTTTGGTTATTAATAGTTTTTTTGCAACGGCCTTCTGAATTTGCCGGTCAATCGAGCTGACAAGTAAGCCGGTAAAATCGACAAACTCCGTAAAGGGAATGTCTTCAAATAAACGTAAGCGGTTTATCATATATTCAAAAGCTAAATCGTCTTTTTCGACAGTCGCGACTTCATCTACATAGGAACGAGTTGGATCCAAATACCCTTTGGGATGTTTGATTTTGCTGCTGCGTAATATTTTATTTTGCAAGGGTAGGGTCACTTTGCCGTGAGCACCGCAGCCGATTCCAATATAATCACCAAATCGCCAATAGTTGAGGTTATGTAAACATTCAAAGCCGACTTTACTATAAGCGGAAATTTCATATTGCAGATAACCATTCTCAGCGAGTAATTTTTGCCCTTTTTCCTGAATATCCCATAACAGTTCATCTTCCGGTAGTTTAGGCGGATGGGAAAAATATTGTGTATTTGGCTCTATGGTCAGCTGATACCAGGAAAGATGGGTGGGGTTGAGATCAATAGCAGTCTGCAAATCGCTTAACGCATCATTCAGGCTTTGCTGTGGTAAACCATGCATTAAATCTAAATTAAAGGTTTTCATGCCCACATGATGAGCTTGTCTGGCTGCTGTTTTTGCTTCTTCAACGCCATGTATACGTCCCAGCTTGGTCAGTTTATCCTGCTGAAAACTTTGCACACCAAAGGAGAAGCGGGTGATGCCGGCTTTTTTAAAATCGGCTATCTTTTGATTCTCAATCGCACCGGGATTTGCTTCCAGGGTGATCTCTATATTGTCCTTAAAGGGTATTTTTTTCTCTATTTCAGTTAGTAACCAGCCGATACCTGCTGCTGATAATAAACTCGGCGTCCCGCCACCAATAAAGATTGTCTCCAGGGGGCGCCCCTGCGCATAGATAAGATCATTATTAAGATCTTCTAATAAGGCACGCAGGTATTCCTGTTCAGGTATTTCTGTACGTAATTTATGGGAATTAAAATCGCAATAGGGGCACTTTTCAATGCACCAGGGAATATGGATATAAAGGCTGAGCGGTGGAAGTTTTAGCATGGGGTACTCAAAGGTCATGAAAAAAACGCAGATTATACTCTGCGTTTATGTTGATTTTTATCTTTATCTGCAAAGCGCTGCCGTTAACTTAATTGTTCTTTAAGTAATGCAACCAGCATGGTTAACGCCTTTCCGCGGTGGCTTAATTCACCTTTGCGCTGTTTACTTAATTGCGCTGAGGTGCACTGTTCGCTCTCGACCCAAAATACCGGATCATAACCGAAACCATTTTCGCCCTGTACAGATTCGGTGATACTGCCGTGCCAGGTGCCCTGACAAATTACCGGAGTAGGATCCAGTTCGTGGCGTAAATAGACTAATACGCATTGGAAGCGCGCGCCGCGCTGCTCTTTGCCGACACCTTCTAATTTATTTAATAAAAGATCAATATTTTCCTGATCCGTGGCATTTTCGCCGGAAAATCGCGATGAATAGATCCCCGGTTGACCATTTAAAAAGTCTACCTCTAATCCTGAATCATCGGCAATGGCCGGTAGTCCGGTAACTTTAGCCGCATGACGCGCTTTTATAATGGCATTTTCAACAAAGGTGGTGCCGGTTTCTGCTACTTCTGAAACGTCAAACTGGCTTTGCGGCAGTACTTCGATAGCAAAGCTATTCAGCAGCTCGCTCATCTCTTTTACTTTGCCTTTGTTTCCTGTGGCCAGTACCCATTGTTTTTTCATTTTATTGGCAGTCCTCTTTTTCTGTACTTTTATTAATCGACATAAAACTTATGCTGAAATTTTAACGTGTTGGTTTGTTCTTGCGCTGTAATGGTGATATTAAAATTAACAATCTCTTCATTGCTAAACGGGTAATCAGCAATATAATAAACCGCATCCCCTTCTTTGATTTCGATAAAGTTTAGATCATGGCTTTGCCCTAACAGATTTTTTCCTGTACCGCTGATCACTGCTGAAACTGCTTTGTTCCCGGCATTTTTATCCAGTACTGAAATATTAATAATCGCATTGTATTTGCTGCGTTTAATTGTATATTTTTGGGCTATATCAGGTTGTAAAAAAGTACTGGTTAAGGCGATATAATGTACTTCCAGGTTATTGAAAGTTTGAAATTGTGCGGCAATACCCGAGGTGTTAAAGCAAAACAGCGCGGCAATCAAAAAAGCTTGATAAGCTTGTGTTAAATTAAGCATGATAACTCCTTAAATGAACGATTTAAAAAAATCAGGCATCTGTTTAGGGGCATGGATACGCACCAACTTATGCCGGCTTAATAAACCTTTTTCCACGCTGACTGCACTTTTAGCGACTTTAAACTGTTTACTTAAAAACTTGATCAGGTGCGCATTGGCTTTGCCATCAACCGGTGGCGCGGTAATGGCTATTTTCAGCTCATCACCGAGCATTCCGACAAATTGATCGCGACTGGACTTGGGTTGCAGTACAAGGCGCAGTAAAAGATCCTGCCCCTTATATTGTAGATTACCTGCCGACATTAAAATAATTTACTCAGTAAATCGTTTACTAACATCTCTAAAAACTGCAGTCCAATCAAGACCACCAGCATGGACAGGTCCAAACCTCCTATCGGCGGGATAAAGCGACGCACAGGTGCAAGCAGAGGCTCGGTTAACTGGATCATTACTGCTTCAATCGGGTTGTGACCGCGACTTATCCAGCTTAAAATTGCGCGCAATATTAATACCCAAAAGAGCAGTTTAAAGACCGCCGTAATTAAAATAACCAGGCCGGAAATAAGGATCACGATCGGATTCATTGACGCGCCTAACATTAAAGAGAAAGTGGTGATTTTCAGACAGGCAATAACAAAAGCAAATAAAATCGTAGCCAGATCCCAGCCGCCGAGTCCCGGAATAACCCTGCGCAGCGGACCAACAACCGGCTGTGTCGCTTTAATGACAAACTGGCTGAAAGGGTTGTAAAAATCGGCTCGCGCAACCTGTAACCACACGCGTAATAATACCACCATCAAATACAGGTCAAACAGGGTATTAACTAAAAAATTTACTGCACTCATTACCTACACTCACTCTATGTTATTAACTTAAAATTAAAATAATTTTTCCATTTCTGCGCCGCGGTCAGAAGCCGCCTGCATGGCCTTAGCAACGATTTCGCTTAACTGCAGTTCATTAAAAGTAGTGAGCGCCTGTGCGGTTGTTCCGCCTTTAGAGGTGACGTTTTCACGCAGAGTAGAAATTTCTAAATCAGGGTTTTGCTTGACCATCTCAATGCTGCCAAGTGCCGACTGCATTACCAATAAACGCGCCTGCTCAGGTGCAAAGCCCATTTCTATTGCTTTGTTCTGCATCGCCTCCATAAACAGGAAAAAATACGCAGGAGAAGAGCCTGATGCGGCAGTCACCGCATTAATCATACTTTCTTCCTGTATCCAGAGCGTTTCCCCTACGGCTGCCATCAGATCTCCGGCAAAGGTTTTATTTTCCTGGCTTACCTGCGTTGATGCGAATAATCCGGTCATCCCTTTTTGTAATAATGAAGGGGTATTAGGCATAGTGCGGATAACGGCCGTATTCTCTCCTAATAAAGATTGCAGGCGCTGTACTGAGACGCCCGCTGCAATGGAGATAACCAGCTTATTGCTGAAATCGACTCCCTGCTCGATTAATGTCTGACAAACATCCGCCATAATTTGCGGTTTTACAGCCAGAACTACAACCTCAGCCCAGTCAGCTGAAGCTCTGTTATCCTGATTGCCGGTAATAGCAAACTGCTCTACCAGTTTCTGAGTGTTAGCTTTATTTGGCTCACTGGCACAGATAAAGTCGGCAGGATATCCTGATTTAACTAAGCCGCTGATGATGCTGGCTGCCATGTTGCCAGCGCCGATAAAGGTGATTTTTTTATGTAACATATTATTTTCCTTAGTTTCTTGAACCGAAAATATCGGTTCCGATTCTTACCATATTACTGCCGCAGGCAATTGCAGTTTCTAAATCTCCGCTCATGCCCATCGACAGTGTATCAACTTGCGGGTATAACTGCTGCAGTTGCAGATAAATGTTATGGAGCTGATTGAACTGCTTTTCAAGTTGCTGGCTGTTATCGGTTTTTTCCGGGATAGCCATAATACCACGCAGTTTTAAGTGCGCCAGTTGGTTAACTTGTGAGGCGAGTTCAAGAACTTGGGATAAACTAGTACCCGACTTGCTCTGTTCTCCGCTAATATTAACCTGTAAGCAGATATTTAGTTTGGCCAGATGACTGGGGCGCTGATCATTGAGGCGTTGCGCGATTTTCAATCGCTCTACGCTCTGTACCCAATCAAAGTTTTCAGCCACCGGACGAGTTTTATTCGATTGTAACGGACCGATAAAGTACCAAAATAGCGGCTCATTAAAATCTGGGTCAAGTTTAATTTGCTCAATTTTTTTGATACTCTCTTGGACATAGTTTTCACCAAAATGGCGTAAGCCTGCCTGGTAAGCTTCTTTTATCTGGGATACCGGTTTGGTTTTACTGACCGCCAGTAGTTGAATCTCCTCAGGATCACGTTCTACCTGCTCAGCGATACGAGCTATTTTTTGCTCAACGTTTTTAATGTTTTTAATTATATTAGTCATAAATAAGGTTTAAATTATATGGATATAACAGAATTGTTGGCTTTTAGTGTAAAGCATAATGCATCAGATCTACACCTTTCTGCAGGAGTTCCTCCGATGATTCGGGTAGATGGTGAAGTACGTAAAATTAATGTGCCTGCACTGGACCATAAAGAGGTACACAGCCTCATTTACGACATTATGAATGATAAACAGCGCAAAGATTTTGAAGAGATGCTGGAAACCGATTTCTCTTTCGAGATTCCGGACTTAGCGCGTTTCCGTGTCAATGCTTTTAACCAGCAGCGTGGAGCCGGTGCGGTATTCCGTACTATCCCGAGTAAAGTGTTAACCTTAGAGCAGCTTGGCGCGCCGCACAGCTTTAAAACAATTTCAGAATTTCCTCGTGGCCTTGTGTTGGTCACCGGGCCAACCGGCTCGGGCAAATCAACAACTTTGGCGGCAATGATTGATTACATTAATGACAGCCGTCATGAACATATCCTGACTATTGAAGATCCTGTCGAGTTTGTCCATCAGTCAAAAAAATCACTGGTCAATCAGCGCGAGGTCTACAAAGACACCTTAGGTTTTGATGCGGCACTCAAAAGTGCATTACGGGAAGACCCGGATGTTATTCTGGTAGGGGAGATGCGTGATCTGGAAACGATTCGATTGGCCCTGACGGCGGCGGAAACCGGGCACCTGGTCTTTGGTACGCTGCATACCACCTCCGCGGCTAAAACCATCGACCGTGTAATTGATGTATTTCCTGCGGCCGAAAAAAGCATGGTGCGCTCAATGTTATCTGAATCACTGCGCGCAGTTATTTCACAAACACTGCTGAAAAAGAATGGCGGCGGGCGAGTTGCTGCACATGAAATTATGATGGGGATTCCCGCGATTCGTAACCTGATCCGTGAAGATAAAGTTGCGCAGATGTACTCGGTGATCCAGACCGGGATGGTACACGGGATGCAGACTCTGGATCAAAGTTTACGTAATTTAGTTGCCCAGGGTCTTGTTTCCCACGCCGATGCAGCACAAAAAGCAGCAGATCCAAAAACATTCTAAGGTGATTTATTATGTTAGATGAGCTATTAGTACAGGCCGATAATGTAAAAGCTTCCGACTTATACATCACGGTTGGGTTGCCTGCGACAATTAAAGTAAATGGAAAATTAGAGCAGATCAGTGAACAGAAATTTAGCCGTGAAGATGTTTACGCTTTAATTAAAGAAACCATGAATGACACTCGTTTCGCTGAATTTCAGGCCGTTAAAGAGTCCAATTATGCGTTTCTTGCCAAACATGGCGGACGTTTCCGGATCAGTGCCTTTATGCAGAAAGAGCAACCAGGTATGGTGCTGCGCCGTATCGAAATGAAAATACCTCTATTTTCTGAGCTTAATCTGCCTGAACGTCTGAAAGATATCGCTATGGCAAAACGTGGTCTGGTTTTATTTGTCGGCGCTACGGGGGCGGGGAAATCAACGACGCAGGCGGCGATGATTGGTTACCGTAATCAACATGCACCCGGCCATATTCTTACTATCGAAGATCCGATTGAATTTCTGCATGAGCATGGAAAGTCCGTGGTCACCCAGCGTGAAGTGGGGGTTGACACTGACTCATTTGATCTGGCGCTGAAAAACTCATTACGCCAGGCGCCGGATGTTATTCTGATTGGTGAAATACGCACCAGAGAAACCATGGAGTTTGCTTTGTCATTTGCTGAGACAGGGCATTTATGTATGGCTACTCTGCATGCCAACAATGCGAACCAGGCGCTGGATCGCATTCTGCATTTAGTGCCGCCGGAAGTACATCGTCAGTTTTTATTTGATCTTTCCCTTAATTTACGTGCAATAGTTGCTCAACAGCTGGTACCGAGCAAGGATGGAAAAGAGCGTTGTGCTGCTTTTGAGATTTTATATAATACCCCGAGACTGGCTGACGTTATTCGTAGCGGAAACCTGCATCTGCTCAAAGAGATTATGACAAAATCCAGAGAGCATGGTATGCAGACCTTTGATCAGGCGCTCTTTGAGTTATATGAAAGAGACATGATCGGTTACACCGAAACATTAGCCCATGCTGACTCTGTCAACGATCTGCGCTTGATGATTAAGTTATACTCAGCGAAAGATCCGCAACAGGTAGGTACAGGTAAGCTTAGCGATGTTACATTAGACTTATAATTTATAGCCAAGCCATCTTATAAAGTGCAGCAGATGGCGGATAGTTTTTTACAAAAGCGACGGTTGTCGCTTTTTTATTTTAATAGGAATAAAGATGTTAGTTGTTCTTTCACCGGCGAAAACCCTTGATGTTGAAACTGCCGCACCAGTCAGCAGCTTTTCTCAACCAGACTTACTGGCAGAAAGTCAGATATTAATAAACCGTTGTCAGCAATTATCGATGCAGGATATTGCCTCGCTAATGAAAGTGAGTGATAAAATTGCAGGCTTAAATGTAGCGCGTTTTAACCAATGGCAGGTCCCGTTCTCTTTAGATAATGCCAAACAGGCGTTATTCACATTTCAGGGCGATGTTTATAGCGGATTACAGGCTGAATCGCTAAGTGTGGAAACAATCACTTATGCGCAAAGCCATTTGCGTATTTTATCGGGATTATATGGTTTATTACGCCCGTTAGATCTGATGCAGGCATACCGTTTAGAAATGGGTACTAAACTAGACAATCAACGTGGCGCCAACTTATATCACTTTTGGGGTGAGTTAATTACCCGGGCGTTAAATAAGGCATTACAGGAGCAGGGTGATGATCTTCTTATTAACCTCGCTTCAAATGAGTATTTTAAATCTGTACAGAAAAAAGGGCTGCACGGTCGGATTCTCACCCCGGTCTTTAAAGATCAGAAAAATGGAAAATATAAGGTGATCAGCTTTTATGCTAAAAAGGCCCGCGGTTTAATGGCGCGTTATATTATGGAGCAGCAGATAAGGTCGCCGGATCAATTAAAAGCCTTTGACAGTGATGGTTACTATTTTGTCGCGTCAGAATCGAACGCGACAGAGTTAGTTTTTTATCGTGATGAAAGATAGTATTTGAGCTACGAGCTACGAGCTACGAGCTACGAG
>NZ_JBFGZY010000030.1:0-29811 GCF_041586535.1 Psychromonas sp.
CTTCCGACTCGCTATTATCACCCTGGTAATAATAACTGAATGTGGCTCCCCTTGCTGGACTTGAACCAGCGACAAACGGATTAACAGTCCGTTGCTCTACCAACTGAGCTAAAGAGGAATTGTTTTTTTCATTACGCTAATCTTGCAATACGATTAACGTGCCCCAATGGCTCTACCAACTGAGCTAAAGAGGAGTTATTTTATATATACGTTAACTTTTGCAATCACATTAACGTACCCCAACTGCTCTACAAACAGAGCTAAAGAGGAATTGTTCTTTTAATTTACGCGAACCTTTCAATCTGTTCAACGTGCTCCAATGGTTTTATCAACCTAGAGAACAATCTAATTTTTTAAGTCTTCCGACTCGTTATTATCGCCTTGGCAATAACAACTGAATGTGGCTCCCCTTGCTGGACTTGAACCAGCGACAAACGGATTAACAGTCCGTTGCTCTACCAACTGAGCTAAAGAGGAATTATCTTTTCCATTACGCTAATCTTGCAATACGATTAACGTGCCCCAATGGCCCTACCAACTGAGCTAAAGAGGAATTTTTTCTTAACAACGGAATATAAATTTAAATGCCGTAGTCTTTAAGACGGGCGCAGTATATTTTTTGCAGTACTTCCTGTCAACTAAAAAGGTAGATAAAAAAATTGGTCGCTGATAATTCAAGCAACCAATCGTAAAAGTATTATTTATCCACCAAAGAACGGGCATAAATTATACGGTTTTTAGATTTCCCATTGAATATTTTTCTGCAGCTTCTGCTGCACTTTCTCAAGCGGTTCATCCCTTTCACCAATAATGACCAAACTTGTTTGTCCTATAATTTCAGTCATACCTTTTAAAATTTGATTGTTAAACTCGGGTGAGTTTCTCAATTCGCTTTGTTGCGGCACAACAAACACAGTAACACGCCCCTTTTCACCTTGAATAATCATATGCAGTGCGGCCGCCTTTGCAAAACCACAGTGATTGACATAAAGGACTTCGCCAAGATCACCTGTTGCAAGCCCACCATAGCTGGCAAGCTTCGCGTTCACTGTCGATAGACTAGCCTGCTCATTCACTTTTTCGGTAAATGGATACTCCTGCAGAATATGCTGCATCGCCACAGTACCAATTTCCTGCTGTAAATCATTAAGGTTATTTAATAGCGGCAGACTAATACCAATAATAAAGGCAATCGATGCAGCTATGGCTATGTGCCAACGGTGACTGAGATTCTTTTTATTTTCAATTGCAAAACTTTGCTCCAATAGAATTTTGTCAGTCAAGTCATCCGGCAAATCAACTTTTAAAATTGACCGAAGCTCTGCATCAAACTGTTTTGCCTGATCCACTAAAGCCTTATCTTGTTCGGAATCAGATTGCCTGCGCAAGAACTCTTCACTTTTGTCATTAGGCGTCGCAGTTGCGGTATGGCGAAATAAAATATCATCCATGTGCTGCCCCATCTCTATTCGTTGTTACTGTTAATGATGATTTTAATAAATTCTTTGCCCTAAACAGGCGCGTTAATACCGTATTTTTGTTTAACTCCAACTGTTCTGCAATCTCCTCGGCACTGAAACCAGCAATAAGTTGCAGTAACAATGGCTCTTTATAGTCATCCGGCAGAGCCAACATTTTACGACGTAACAACTCTTTATCCATCTCTTTTGACGTATCGTGCTCATCAGCAACTTCATAATCATCAATATCGACCAGAGAAAAATGCTTACGTTCAAAACGACGTGCATTTTCACGCCGCAATATAATAAATAACCAGCCTTTAGCTGCTTTATCATCCAATAAACTGTCCAGATTCTTCCAGGCACGCAAACAAGTCTCCTGGACGAGATCTTGGGCAATATCAGGATCATTGCAAATCCAATACGCATATCGGTACAGATCCGGACTGTAGACATTTACCAGCGCTTCGTAACGTTTCTGTTTTCTATTCATATCCTTAAAGACCGAGGATTCTGAACTTATATTTCGTTTTCGGTTAAATAAATTCATTTATTTCTCTATTTTTTAGAAAAAGCATAGCTTGAAAATTCTCTGCGAAATAATTTCATCAGCAATCCATTGAAACAAAACAACTTACCACAAAAAAAGTTAACCAAATGTTAATAAAGATCGTTTTATGTGAAATTTATTTACTGATTATCCGGTTTATATCCTTGAGCCCACAACAAAGCATAGACATTGTTCGGGTTTTGCTTAATTGTTTTATATCACATGAGGAAACTTACCATGAAGAATTCTAACCTTGCTTTAGCAGCAACAGTGTCAACCCTTATTGCAGTTGGCAGCGCACTTGTTTCAACACCGGCAATGGCCGCAGGTAAAGAAAAATGTTATGGCGTTGCCGCTGCCGGTAAGAATGACTGCGCAACAAAAACAAGCTCATGTGCAGGGACTTCTAAAGTAGACAACCAGGGTGATGCATTCCTTGCTGTGCCTGAAGGCTTATGTGCAAAATTAGCGGGTGGTTCTTTGGAGCCTAAAAAAGCATAACAGCTTTGGTTTTTATTGTCCTCCGTTAACCGCTAAATCCTATCCGGACCACTTATTTGATAAGCAGTCCGGATAGTCTCTCTTTAAGGATGACTCCCATTGAAAAAAATAGATGCAGGCGCTGTCGGGATAGGACTTCGCTGCCCACACCACCAGACCATTTTAGATAACCTGCCCGAATTAGGCTTTCTTGAGGTGCACAGCGAAAACTACTTTACACCTCACAGCCAAAACCGTTTTTATCTTGAGCAGATTGCTAATCATTACCCGCTTAGTTTCCATGGTATTGGTTTATCGATCGGTAGCTGCGAATCAGTCAGTCAGACACATTTACATCAACTTAAAAAGATTATTGATATCTTTCAGCCGGCACTGGTGTCGGACCATCTCAGCTGGAGTTCATTAGAAGGTAATTTTTTTAATGATTTATTGCCCGTGCCATACACTCAGGAAGCGTTGTCGTTTTTTGTCAATAATATCAACCAAATCCAGGAATACTTAGAACGGCAAATTCTGATAGAAAATCCCTCTTCTTATTTAGAATATAAGCAAAGTGAAATGAGTGAACCCGAGTTTATAAATGAAATAGTCAAACAAACAGGATGCGGATTGTTATTAGATCTTAACAATGTTTATGTCAGTGCCAACAATCATCAGTTTTCAACAGAAAAATATCTCGACATTATTGATCATGAAAGTGTGCAGGAAATTCACCTGGCAGGCTTTACAGAAAAGCAGGTTAATAATGCCTCAATTTTAATTGACACTCATAGCACCTTTGTAAGCCAGGCTGTTTGGGATATGTACCAGACCTATATGCAGACGCACAGCACAGACGTACCGACATTGATCGAATGGGATCTGGATATCCCGGCACTTGATGTCTTAATAGCAGAGCATAATAAAGCCATCAACATTAAAAACCTTAATGTCAAACAGCAACGATGAAAATGCGCAGCAAGCCTCGCAGGTAAAGTATGGCTATCGGTCAAAGCTAAATATGGAGTTATCACTATGAAGATCAGGCAACTTCAGCAGCAATTCAGCGACACACTGTTATATAAAAGTGAGCAGATAACAACGCAGATTAAAGCGAAAAAAGATTTCACCGGCAACGAGTTATTGCAGGTGTACCGCAATAATTTTGTTATGGGCATTACAGAAGCATTATCGTCAACCTACCAACACACTCTGGCACTCGTCGGTGAAGAGTTTTTTAATGCGGTCGCACGGCAGTTTATTTTAAGCAACCCTCCACAGGAAAATAACCTGATGAGTTACGGTAATGGTTTTAGCGAACACCTGGATGGCCTTGAGCAACTGACAAACTTACCCTATGTCGCTGAAATGGCTCGCTTTGAATGGTTATTAGAGCAAACTACGAATAAAAAATTACAACATTCGGCACTGGATTTACATCAACTTCAATCAATACCCTCAGATCAGTTAGAAAAGATTGCTTTTCAGGCCGCTACTCAGGTCGTTTTATTTTCCAGCAGACAAAATATTGCACATTTACATCAAATGATGCTCCGTAACGAAGTGCAGGAAACGGATTTAAACCAGCCCTGTTTTCTAGCACTTAAAAAACAACCCTCTTTTACTGTCGAACTTATTTCATTAAGCGAAACTGAATTTCTATTGATGGAGCAAATCATGCAGAAAAAAAACTTAGGGGAAATAGCACCACAATCGTTACTGCCATCTCTGCCGAAGTTATTAGAGAAAGATCTGCTTTGTGGATTTAAATAACAAAAACTCAGGAGGCATTATGCTCAATTATTACCAACTTATTGTAGAGAAAATGCAAAGTTATTTTACGCCGCTATTATTACTCTTCACCCGTCTTTGGGTCGCTAATGTATTCTTAAAATCAGGCTATTTAAAAATAACGACCTGGGACAGTACATTATATCTGTTTGAGGAGGAATACCAAGTTCCCTTGATACCCTGGGAGTTGGCCGCCTACTTAGGCACTGCCGCTGAGCTGATACTGCCTGTTTTTCTACTCTTAGGTTTATTAACGAGGCCGATGGCAGTCGTATTGTTTGTTTTTAATATCATCGCTGTTATCTCCTATCCGGTACTTTGGGAAGGCGGTTTCTATGATCACCAGTTATGGGGCTTAATGATTTTAATCAATATTGTTTGGGGAGCGGGTCAAATATCAGTTGATCAGCTATTAAAAAAACGTTTTTTGTAAGGTGATTTTTTACAAAAATGATGGTCTGCAACCGTTATTGCAGACCAAAAGCTTCTATTTTTCAACCATGAAATCAAATAACAGCAGTTCATTAGCGCTGTTCACTTCAATATTAATTTGTAACTGCCAGATCATTTTAGGGGTTGTGCACGCCCCGACTAAGGTTTTTGCAGAAAAAATATTCTTATCTGTTTGCGTAAAGGTGACTGGAATACGTCCCATAAACATCTCTTTACCAACAATTTTCGCATCCACCACACGCCAATCTTTTTCACCGCCCTTGAGACTAAAATTAATCCACTGTTCAGCTTTAACAGGCAGGTTGGCGACACTTAACCAGAAGGTCCCATGGTCACTCGCAAACTTACAGGGTTTGACATAATCACAAGCAGGCAGCTCGCTTAAGGGGGCAACAGCTGTCAATTCAACATTTTTTACCTGTTCCGGCTTAGTTGTTACTGTACGCCAGATAAATAGTGTAACTAATACAATCAGCATCACCAGCAATTGTGCAACTCTATTTTTTGTTAACATTTAAAATCCTTGTGAAAATAATGGATAACCCGCGTTTTTTAACATAAACAATAAGTTTATTAACAATTAATCAACCAACAACTGTTAATTAGAAAAAGGTTCACGTAAACTTTAACCCCAATAATTATGTTTGTATGCAGTGTTCTAACAGACAGTTATTTATGGATAATTATTACTTATTATTACGCGTTAAAATACGTAAATTGTAAATAAATGCATGGAATGAAAATAATGACAACCGCAACTACGATTCACCCTGATTACAACTATAAAGTTGTCCGTCAGTTTACACTTACCACCATTCTCTGGGGTATTATCGGTATGGCCGTTGGGGTATTAATTGCAGCGCAGTTAATCTGGCCGGCACTTAATTTCGATACTCCCTGGTTAACCTACAGTCGATTACGTCCGCTGCATACTAATGCGGTTATTTTCGCATTCGGTACCTCCGCATTAATGGCAACCTCTTTTTACGTTGTGCAGCGCACTTGTCAAACCCGTTTGTTTGGCGGCCCGCTCGCTTCGGTGGTTTTTTGGGGATGGCAGCTGGTTATCCTTTCCGCAGTTATTACCCTGCCGTTGGGTTATACCACTTCAAAAGAGTATGCAGAACTTGAATGGCCGATCGATTTATTGATTGCTGCGGTATGGGTGGTTTATGCCATCGTATTTTTTGGCACCATGGCGATTCGTAAAACCTCGCATATTTATGTGGCTAACTGGTTCTTCGGTGCGTTTATATTAACCGTTGCAGTCCTGCACATCGTCAACAGTCTCGCCGTGCCGGTTTCGATGACCACAATGAAGTCATACTCCGTCTATTCCGGTGCTGTCGATGCCATGGTGCAGTGGTGGTACGGCCATAACGCCGTAGGTTTTCTGCTCACTGCAGGTTTTTTAGGTATGATGTACTACTTTGTCCCTAAGCAGGCCAACCGACCTGTCTACTCCTATCGTTTATCCATTATTCATTTCTGGGCATTAATCGCAATCTATATCTGGGCTGGCCCGCACCACCTGCATTACACTGCATTACCTGATTGGGCGCAATCTTTAGGTATGGTGATGTCACTGATTCTATTTGCGCCGTCCTGGGGCGGCATGATTAACGGTATCATGACACTTTCAGGTGCATGGCATAAATTACGCACCGATCCTATTTTGCGCTTCCTGGTTGTCTCACTGTCATTCTATGGTATGTCTACCTTTGAAGGTCCGATGATGGCAATTAAAACAGTTAATGCACTTTCTCATTATACTGACTGGACCGTCGGTCACGTGCATTCAGGGGCATTAGGCTGGGTTGCAATGGTCTCGATCGGTGCGATTTACCACCTGGTACCAATACTGTTTAACCAAAAAGCGATGTACAGTGTCGCGATGATTAACCTGCATTTCTGGCTGGCAACCATCGGCACGGTGTTATACATAGTCGCTATGTGGATTTCCGGTGTTATGCAGGGACTCATGTGGCGTGCAGTCAATGATGACGGTACCTTGACCTACACTTTTGTTGAATCACTTGAGAAGTCCTACCCGTTCTATACTATTCGTTTTATCGGTGGTTTAGTCTTCCTTACTGGTATGTTAGTAATGGCTTACAATACATACAAAACAGTTACAGCAGAAGATGGCTCTATCCAGCCTCAAGAACTTAGTTAGTCAGGGAGTTAGATAATGAAACACGAATTTATTGAAAAGAATGTTGGCTTGCTGGCTATTTTGATCATCGTTGCCATCAGTTTTGGTGGGTTGGCGCAAATTACCCCCTTGCTGTTCCAGAAAGAAACCAACCAACCGGTAGATGATTTACGCCCCTACACCGCATTGGAAATGGAAGGCCGTGATATCTACATTCGTGAAGGCTGCCATGTTTGTCATAGCCAGATGATCCGCCCTTTCCGTGCTGAAACAGAACGTTATGGTCATTATAGTGTTGCCGGTGAACATGTTTGGGAGCATCCGTTTTTATGGGGTTCAAAAAGAACCGGGCCGGATCTGGCGCGCGTTGGTCAGCGTTACTCCGATGCCTGGCATGAAGTTCACTTGATTAATCCGCGCGATGTGGTTCCGCAGTCAAATATGCCCGGTTTCCCCTGGCTTGCTGAAAACCTATTAACGGGTGAAGAGACCGGTAGAAAACTGGAAATCTTTAATATCTTAACCGCAGGGCAAGGACGTCTTGATGAAAATGGCGAGCCTATACCTCTGTACAGCGAAGAGGAAATTGCCGGTGCAAAAGCGGCGGTGGAAGGTAAAACTGAGATGCAGGCGATGATTGCTTACCTGCAGTCACTTGGTCATGCTTTACGATAAATAAAAATGCCCGGCAACCAGGGCATTCATTTCAATTACTGGAGACTTTATGGATTTTGCAACTTTTAACGGACTTTATACATTGTTCTTAATTGTGATTTTTGTCGGCTTAATTTTATGGGTATTCAGTAAAAAACATAAAAAATCTTTTGATCAGATCGCCAATTCTATTCTCGATGAAGATCAGGGCACAACTGAGTATGAAAGCCGTTTAGGCCAGCATACAGGAGCTAAAAAATAATGAGCATTTTTTGGACAATTTGGATAACTGTAATCACCTTAATCGTTATCATTGGCAGCGCATTACTACTGCGTGCCACTTCTAAAAATAATACCGGCGTCGAAGAAGGCAAACCTATGCCGCATAGCTTTGACGGCATCCAGGAATTAAACAACCCGCTCCCGAAATGGTGGGCGGGTTTATTCTGGTTCACCATCATCATAGGGTTAGTTTACAGCTTTGCCTTCCCTACCTATACGGCAAACTGGAATGGCCTGTTGGATTGGACAAGCGCTGAAAAAAGTATCACCACCTTAAGCGAATCGGAAAAATTAGCTGAAACGTCGCAATCTCAGTACCAGCGCGAGATGAATTCAGCCGATGAAAAATATGGCGCAGTCTTTAAACAACTCGCTTATGATCAAAATGGTAATTACAAAGATCTGACATTAGTTGCTAAAGATCCTGAGGCGATAAAAGTCGGTCAACGTTTATTCCTGCAGAACTGTGCACAATGTCATGGTTCAGATGCACGCGGCAGTACCGGCTTTCCCAACCTGACGGATAATGACTGGTTATACGGCGGTGAAGCAGAGACAATCAAACAGACTCTGATGCACGGTCGCCAAGGTGTCATGCCTGCCTGGGAGGAGATCCTTGGTGAGCAGGGGATTAAAGAGGTCACCAGCTACGTATTAAGTTTAAGCGGCCGCCGGGTCAACCTGCTTGAAGCGAATGCCGGTAAAGAACGTTTTGCAGTGTGCAGCGCATGCCACGGACCGGAAGGTAAGGGAATGACTGCCCTCGGCGCGCCTAATCTGACCGATACCATCTGGTTATACGGCGGCTCCCGCAATGCCGTTGAGGATACCCTGAGAAACGGGCGAAATGGTGTGATGCCGGCTTGGGATAAAGTATTAGGTGAAGATAAAGTGCATTTAATAGCGGCTTATGTCTATTCACTTTCTCAACAGGAAAATCAGTAAATAGCCATTAAACGGCTTGTTATTTGACACAAAAAGCCTCACTAAGAGGCTTTTTTTATAGCTCTCAACGATGTCAGATGGTAAGTTCATTACCAGCCTAACTGTTCACAGGATACACATGAAAAACAGCAATAATAAAGCATGGTTCAAACAATTCTGGCCCTGGTTCCTCATTATTTTACCTTTGTGTGCCGTTGTTGGCGGGATTTCAACTGTAATTATCGCAACGGATAATAAACCCGATATGGTTGTTGATGATTATTACTCAAAAGGTAAAGCCATTAACAAAGATCTTACTCTGATAAAAAATGCCCGGGCAAAAAACATCAGCGCAGCTATTACCCAGTCAGGCAGTGAGCTGATCATTAATTTAACCGGTGTGCGGGATAACAGCTCTATTTACCTGTTTTTATTTCATTCAACCCTATCCGAGCGGGATCTATCACAGTTATTAACGGCTGACGGCAACGGTAATTACCGCTACCGAACTGAGCTGCCTCTTCAGGGGAAATGGCAAATACGTATTGAACCTTTTGATAAAAGCTGGCGTTTGCAAAAAACGGTAACCCTACCTGCAGCGAGTTTTACATTGCAATGACCGCTCAACAACACTGTTTTCACTGTGGTGATGAAAATCCGCCCGGTAGTGATTTTAAAGTTAATATAAATGGGGTCACAGAAAAGATGTGTTGCCCGGGGTGTGAAGCAGTCGCACAAACGATTATAGATAGTGGTCTGACTTCCTATTATGAGCATCGTAGTCAGCCGGCTGAAAAAGGCTCAACAGTTGTCCCGGAAGAATTATCACAACTTGCCTATTATGATATTCAACAAATCCAGGAAGATTTTGTAAAAAACAGCGATAACCTCAGCGAAATAACCCTGAGCATTGAAGGTATAAACTGCCCTGCCTGCGCCTGGCTAATAGAAAAACAGCTACGCAGTTTGCCCGGATTAGCTTTTATCAATGTCAACACCACACTTAACCGTTCGGTCATTAGATGGGATAAAGAGCAGCTTAAACTCAGTCAAATCCTGCAGGAGATTCACAAGGTAGGTTACAAAGCTTATCCCTTTCAGGTGAACAAGCAGGAAGCTTATTATACACAGCAGGCAAAGTCATACCTACGCCGCTTAGGACTGGCCGGACTGGCGACCATGCAGGTGATGATGTTTGCCATCGCCCTGTACTCCGATTTTTTCGCCGGAATGGAAGAGGAGTTTATAGATTATTTTCGTTGGGTGAGCTTTATATTGGCAACACCTGTCCTGCTTTACAGCGCCCAACCCTTTTATTTCAATGCCTGGCGTAATCTTCGCAACCATACCTTGGGTATGGATATCCCCATCTCGATCGCGTTATTAGGTGCTTATACAGCCTCCGCTTATGCGACCGTTACCGGTCGGGGAGAAGTTTATTTTGAATCGGTTTCAATGTTTACTTTCTTATTATTACTCGGCCGTTTATTAGAGTTACGCGCGCGTCGTAAGGCCTCGGAGACCAGCAGTAATTTATTACGCTTGTTACCCTCTATGGCAACGCTGCTTGAGGATCCGGATAACTTACAAATTCAATCTGTTATTCCTGCAAAAACATTAACCGTCGGGCAATATATTCTGGTAAAACCAGGCGAAATTATTCCCGTCGACGGTGTCATAATAGATGGCGAAAGCAATATTGAAGAGTCGATGCTGACCGGTGAGCATTTACCGGTTAAGAAAGCTAAAAGTGCGCCTGTCTTTGCCGCTACAGTGAATATCAGCAGCCCATTAATTATTCTTGTAGAAAAGCTGGGTAATAACACCTTGATTGCAGATATTATTCATCTCCAGGATAGTGCCCAGCTGAATAAACCTAAAATAGAAGTAGTTGCCGATACTGCCGCTAAATATTTTGTCGCCGGGTTACTTGTTGTTGCCACCCTGACTTATATAAGCTGGAGTTTTATTGCGCCGGAGCAGGCTTTCTGGATCACCCTGTCGGTACTGGTCGCAACTTGTCCATGTGCGCTTTCTTTAGCCACTCCGACCGCGTTGACCTGCGCAACAGCACAGCTTAATAAGCAGGGTATATTAATTAAACAGCACCATGTCCTTGAGACGGTCAATAAAATCAACCATATCGTGTTTGATAAAACAGGTACCTTAAGCAAAGGTAACTTTTCCCTGCTTAATACTCATTGTTACAGTGATTACTCACGGCAGGCATGCATTGATTTAGCGGCACAACTGGAAAAAAATTCCGAGCACCCTATTTCCATTGCATTTAAAAAGCAGCAGAAGAATACAGTGCTCTTAACCAAGGTGGTTAATAAGCCCGGTCAGGGGTTGCAGGCTGATTATTCAGGCAAAACCTTAAAATTGGGCCATGGTGTTTTTTGCGCTGTTGCTGTTGATAATACAATAAAAAGCAAAGAATTAATCATCTATATGACCTTAGACGGAGAACTGATTGCTGCTTTTGAATTGGGTGATGAGTTACGCAGCAGCGCTGAGCCAATGCTGACCTACTGCCACCAGCACAATATTAATAGCACTATGCTGACCGGTGATCACTCCTTAAAAAGTGAAGAAGTCTGTGAACTGCTTGGTATCGGTTACCTGCAAAAAGGCGTTACGCCGCAACAAAAACTGCAATACATAGAAAAACTGCAGCGACAAGATAAAGTGATGATGGTTGGCGACGGCATCAATGATGCGCCAGTATTAGCCGGGACGCATGTCTCTGTGGCGTTAGCAAGCGGTACTGATATCGCCAAGAACAGCGCGGATGTTATCTTATTAGGCGAAGAGTTAACTAAATTAGCTGTGTTACATCAAATGGCTAAAAAAACTACCGACATCATTAAGCAGAATCTTATTTGGGCACTGGGTTATAATATCATTATTGTGCCGTTAGCCGTGACCGGACATGTGCCGCCCTACGTGGCGGTATTGGGCATGTCCTTCAGCTCGTTAATTGTGGTCAGTAATTCTTTAAGGTTATTAAAATGAGCAGCATTTACGTATTAATACCAATTGCAATGATATTCGTTGCGGTCGCTATTATGGTGTTTTTTTGGGCGGTGAAATCGAATCAATATGATGACTTGGACCGTGAAGGAACCAATATTCTCTTCGATGAAGATCTACCCGCACCTCAGAGTAAAGCCTCCCCAAAAAATAAACAAAAAACCACTCAGCCTGACAACTTAAATGACTGAGATGACGTTATTAAATGATTTTATTGCCGCGCTGCTGATTGGTTTGTTAGGGGCCGGCCACTGCCTCGGGATGTGCTCGGGCATCGCCAGTGCCATCTCTTTTTCCATTAGCGAAAAACAGAAAAAATCGATCTCGATCCTCTCGTTATTACTTTACAATCTCGGCAGAGTAAGCAGTTACTCCATTGCCGGATTTATCTTTGCAGCAGGCAGCAGCACGCTTATTGTATGGTTTGGCGGGAAACAAGCGCTCATTTATCTGCGTGTGCTCGCCGCTATCTTAATGCTAATGCTGGCATTATATATCGCCAGAGTATGGCACGGTTTACTCAAATTGGAGCAGGCCGGTCAACTGCTGTGGAAATTTATAAAACCGCTGGCACAAGCATTCATTCCCTTAAAGCACCCCCTGCTCGCATTTCCTCTTGGTTTTTTATGGGGGTGGTTACCCTGCGGTTTAGTTTATTCAACCTTATCCTGGGCGACAAGCAGTGGCGATGCATGGAATGGTTTACTTATCATGCTAGGTTTTGGTTTAGGCACCATGCCGGCCATGCTCACAGTCGGCACGTTCAGCCACCATTTGAAAAAAACATTAAATCACCTCTGGTTTCGCTATGGCAGTGGCGCATTATTAGCTATTTTCGCAATGCATACCTTGTATGTTGCAATACAGCAGCTAACTTAAGGCGATTAAATCAATAGCAGCTATTTACATTAAATAAACCGGCAGTTACTTGGCTTTCTTGATTCCTGGGTCAGCTATTATTGATATTTAATTATTTGGATCTATTCAAAGCATCTTAAATAGATGCTAACATTGATTTATATCAATTATGGAAAACAGAATTACTATGGAAAAAAGTAATACAAACCGAATTCAAAATGGCGGATCTACTATACGTTGTCAGGATTGCAGCATCAATCAATTGTGCATTCCTTATTCACTTAATGAAACAGAGTTAGAACGTTTAGATAATATCATTGACCGAAAAAAACCGATCCAGAAAGGCCAGGAAATATTTAAGGCGGGGCAGGAGATGAAGACCCTGTACGCCATTCGCTCGGGCACCTTAAAGTCATATACTATTACCGAACAGGGTGATGAGCAGATCACCGCTTTTCATCTCGCTGGTGATTTAATTGGTTTTGACGGAATCAGCACAGGTATACATCCAAGCTTCTCTCAAGCACTTGAAACGTCAATGATTTGTGAAATACCTTATGACACGCTGGATACCCTTTCCACAACGATGCCAAAATTAAGGCAGCAAATATTACGTTTAATGAGCAATGAAATCGTTGGCGATCAAAATATGATTTTATTACTTTCCAAGAAAAATGCGGAAGAACGGCTTGCATCCTTTATTCATAATTTATCACAACGTTTTGCCGCACGTGGATTCTCACCAAAAGAGTTCCGCTTATCCATGACCCGTGGTGATATTGGTAATTATTTAGGGCTCACCGTTGAGACAATCAGTCGCCTTTTAGGGCGCTTCCAAAAAAATAATATGATTGCTGTTAAAGGCAAATACATCAGTATATTAGATGAGCAGCAGCTTACCATTCTTGCTGGCGCAATGAAAAAAGATTGAGTCAACTCGCGGTTCTATAAATATCACTGCCAAATAGCCTTCTCATATCAGAAAAGGCTATCCGTTTTCCTCCTTCTGATCTAAATTATAGGTATGTTTAATTTTATAGTGGGATCCTATCATGCTCAAATACAACAATATTTTAGTTTTTATTGATATAGACCAAGAATCGCAACCCGCATTGGAACGAGCTGCTTCTATTGCTCAAAATGAAGTCGGCACGAAAATCACTCTCTTCTTATGCTGTTATGATCTCACTTTTGAAATGACCTCTCTCAGTTCAACCGATGAAAGGCAGGCAATGCAGCGCATTGTTATTAAAGAAAATGAAGAATGGCTTCACACCATTGCCGCACCTTATAAAGAAAAAGGCCTGAATATACACTGCCAGGTACACTGGCATAACCGCCCTTTCCAGGCGGCAATTATTGAAGTTTTAAAAAATAACCATGATCTTGTTGTCAAATCCACGCATCAGCATTCCAAGTTAAGTGCTATTTTATTTACCCCTACCGACTGGAATTTATTACGTAAATGTCCCGCCCCTGTGTTATTGGTCAAACATCATTCCTGGCCGGTGAATGGTAATATTCTTTGTGCACTTGATTGTAAAAGTATACAAGATGAAGATCACCATCAGCTGAATAAGCAGATCTTAAAAGAAGCCGCTGCCATGGCTGAAATTGTCAGTGCAAATATTCATATTGTTAATGCATACCCCAGCCCGCCAATGAATATCATGCTCGAACTACCCGAATTTGATCCCATTAATTACGAAGACGGGTTAAAAAAATTCCATCAGAAAACATTAAATGACTATGCACAGACTCTCAAGCTGCCTAAGGATCAAATCCACCTTGCTCAGGGTTTACCTGAAGATGTGATCAGCCAGGTAGCGGAAGAAATTGATGCTCAATTAGTCATCCTGGGTACCGTCGGACGTTCAGGTTTAAGCGCAACATTACTAGGGCATACCGCAGAGCAGGTTATTGATAACTTGGATTGCGATTTACTGGCGTTAAAACCAGCAGGTTTTATCAGCCCGATTAAACTTTAAAGGAAAATTATGAAACGATTAGTTGCTGGTGATAAAGCACCATTATTTACGTTACAAGATGATCAGGATAATAGTGTTGCTTTGGCCGATTTAGCCGGTAAAAAAGTGTTAGTTTATTTTTACCCTAAGGCGATGACGCCGGGTTGTATTAACCAGGCTTGCGGTTTACGCGATGTGCATAAAGAGCTGAATGATCTAAATACCCTGGTGTTTGGAATCAGTCCGGATCCAGTCAAAAAATTAGCTAATTTTGTTAACAAAAAAGAGCTTAACTTCCCGCTTTTATCGGACACGGATCATGCGGTCGCCGATGCATTTGGTGTCTGGGGAGAGAAAAAATTCATGGGCAAAACCTATGATGGTATCCATCGTATTAGCTTCTTAATCGATGAGCAGGGTACTATTGAACATGTCTTTGATAAATTTAAAACAACTGACCACCATCAGGTTGTATTGGACTACCTGCACAGCAAATAGCCTCTTTAATGCTACGAAAGAAAAAAGGGCCAACAGCCCTTTTTTCTTAATCCACCTCCCCTTCGCTTTCAATTTTCATTTTGCCGCTCGGCCAGGCATTCAGTACCGCTTTGACTAACGTCGCCAGCGGGATTGCAAAAAACACCCCCCAAAAACCCCATAATCCACCAAATATTAATACTGATACTATTATCACCACGGGATGTAAATTAACCGCTTCTGAGAACAAAATAGGAACAATAACATTACCATCAATGGCCTGAATAATAGCGTAGGCGATCATCAAATAAAGAAATTCGGGTGATGCTCCCCATTGGAAAAATGCCACAATAGCAATAGGCACTGTCACTGCGGCAGCACCGATATAAGGAATTAATACCGATAACCCAACCAACACGGCTAATAGCGCCGAATAACGTAGCCCCATAAAATAGAAGGTAAAATAAGTGCAAATACCAACAATCAGGATTTCAATCACTTTCCCCCGGATATAATTCATAATTTGTTCATTCATCTCAACCCAAACTTGGTTGGCTAATTTACGATCGTTCGGTAAAAACCTCACAAAGCTCGCAATTAACAGCTCTTTATCTTTAAGCATAAAAATCATCATTAAAGGTACTAAGATGGCGTAAACCAGCAGTGCAGCAATATCCAATAATGAAGCAAATGAATGTGAGAGTAAAAAGCCGCCTGTATCTAATATATAGGTACGTAAATTTTGAACAATAAGGGTAAAAGTAGTAGAATCAATCAGTTCCGGATATTGCGCTGGCAAGGTTAAAATATACGCCTGCACCTGGTTAAACATAATTGGTAGATCTCGAATAAACGCGACACCTTGTTTAAATACTGTTGGTAAAATTCCCAAAAAAGCAAAGATCGCCAGTGATAAAAATATCACCATCACAATTAATGTCGAAAAGGTTCTATTTATCTTAAAACGCATAAGATAATCTACCGGCCAATCCAGCAGATATGCCAGGACCAATGCCACAAACAGCGGAACTAAAATCCCACCGAAAAAGTAAAAAATCGCAAAAGCACTGATCAGTAAAAAAAAGAGAACACCCAGGTTTGGATCTGCAAAGTGATGTTTGTACCAATCATTTAATTGTTTTAGCATGAAACTGTTACACCTTAATATAAGTTGTTGGCATTGATTTTCATAACCAGCATAACTTGGTTATGCCCTGCGATTATTGAATAGTCATACATTTTTTTATCAAGATACAGGGTTATATCCTGCATTGCCTGCTGACTGGAAAAGAGCAGACAGAGTTGATGATCCTGTAGTTTAGTGGAAGGAGTATGATGTAATAATAAATAACGTTTCAATTTTATAAGTGACATGGGACAGCGCATATTTTGTAAATCTAATATTTCCATAATGGTCAATAGCCCCTAAGTAACTCAACCTCAACGCGCTGAACTGCACAATTAAGTGAGCGCAGGCTATTATTATTTATTTTGGCATTAATCACTATATTAGATTCTGGCTTGTTATCAATCAACAAGATAAAGAAGCTTTTAATAAATTGATTATTACCTTTGCAATCAGATAAGACAATCTCCACTTGCAATAAAGTGGTGCTTGTTTATGATTTTATCAATATATTATTACTGTGAGTGGTTACCGTGCTGAAGAAAACGCTTATTCTTTCTCTTTATTTTTTCTTTTCTTTTTTTTCAGGTGTAGCAAGTTCAACAAATTCGCTGCCGGATATTGGCACTGCCGGCGCCGGCGCATTGACCATAGACAAAGAAAAGGAGTATGGCTGGGCCTTTAAATTAATGGCCAATCAGGGCTTACCCATTATTCATGATCCGCTGCTCAATTATTACATCAATGAGCTTGGCCAGAGTTTAGTATCCAACGCAGACTCAGTCAGAATGCCATTTAATTTTTTTCTCATCGAAGACAATGAGATTAATGCGGCCGCATTTTTAGGTGGTAATGTAAAAATCCATACGGGATTATTTTTATATGCAAATAATGAGAGTGAGCTTGCGAGTGTTATTGCCCATGAAATTGCCCATATAACCCAGCGTCACCTTGCCCGCATGCTGGAACAGCAGTCATTTAGTAACCCTGCATCATTGGCAGCAATGGCCGGCTCAATTTTACTGGCTTTGGTTTCACCTGCTGCGGGTATGGCTGCATTAACCACAACCATGGCAGTATCTATGCAGTCACAGATTAATTATACTCGAGACCATGAATATGAAGCAGACCGACTAGGAATAAAAACATTAGCCGATGCGGGTTATGATCCCAACGGTATGGCGCAATTTTTCAGTAAACTCGCGGAAAAATATAAATATGCAAGCTTACCTCCGCAGATGTTATCTACGCATCCGTTACCTGAAACACGTTTATCTGAAGCACGCTTACGTGCCGGCCAATACAAAGCAAAAAACTACAGCAACAGCTTAGATTATCAACTCAGTAAAGTACGCATTACCGTGCGCTTTAACAATATAACACCGAGTGCAGCGATTAATTTATATGAAAGCCAGCTTAAAAACCAAAAATATCAGATCAAGGAGGCCGCTTTATATGGTCTCGCTCTGGCACATTTTGAAAATAAGAATTATCCGCAGGCTCAGGAAATTGTTGATGGTTTACTGCAGCAGCAGGTGGACAACTTATTTTATATTGACCTTGCCACGGATACCGCACTGGCTTTAAAGAAACCGGAGCCGATAATAAACAGGCTGCAGCAGTTATATAAGAGATCCCCTGATAATCCGGTTTATACCATTAACCTAGTTACAGCGCTGCAGGAAAATAAACAATATGCACAAGCAGAAAAGATTCTGGAATTATTTATACGCAGCCACCCCGAGCATATTTTGGCGCAGATAATCGCCATCGACCTTTATAAATCATTAAAAAATCGCGCTAAAGAACACTATAGTAAAGCGCAATATTTAGCGCTGCAGGGACGCTTTAGAGAAGCTACCCAAGAAATGGGCAGTGCGTTGATCCACACGGATAATCCGTTAGATCAGGCGAGATACACTGCCACAATGGGTCGTTATCAAAAAGATGAGTTACGCTTGAAAGCGTTGAATAAACGCTAGAGCGCCATATAGTTTAAAAAAACGGCACCAGCGAAAGCCAATGGCTAAAAAGTGCCGGAAAACTTATACTTGGGTACTTACCCCAAACGACTTCAGATGCAGATTCCTGCGTCCTGAGGTCGCTTACTGCTGTAACCACTATCTTCTTTAAAGATTTAAATTGATAAGGCTCTGATCACTACTTAACTGATTCGCTAAACCAGAGCCTATAGAAACACCTAAGCTTTTAGTTAATTTTTCAATAGCGGATGGTTGTACTGAATAATTAACGATCGGTTCTGCTTTGATAATTTCTCGCGCAACAAACCCCGGGCTTCCTAAACCATCGATTAGCCCCAACGCGAGAGCCTGCTCGCCATTCCAAATCAAACCGGAAAACAGCGCCGCACCGTCTTTCTCGGTATCAATACGAGCACCACGTCCGGTTTTAACCACATTAATAAACTGCTGATGGGTTACATCCAATACTTCCTGCCAAAAATCCTGTTCTTTTTCCTTGCTCGGCGAAAAAGGATCTAAAAATGCCTTATGCTCACCAGAGGTAAAGTGACGGCGTTCAACACCGACTTTCTTCATCAGTTCCACAAAACCAAAGCTGGATGCGGTCACCCCTATCGAACCGACAAGGCTCGCTTTGTCGGCATAGATCTGATCTGCTGCCGCGGCAATATAATACCCCCCGGAAGCGCCTATTTCCGCAATCACTGCATAGACTTTTTTAGCGGGATATAAAAGGCGCAAACGTTGTATTTCATCAGAGATATATCCAGCCTGAACAGGGCTTCCGCCCGGGCTGTTTATCGCCAGCATAACCGCCTGACTGAATTCATTTTCAAATGCCGCACGCAGGCCGGTGACAATATTATTCGCATTGGCATCTTGATCTGCGGCAATCACACCGTTTATCTGCACCATAGCGGTATGCGGCGCTTTATGCAGATCACTGAATGTGCCTGTTTTGCTATTAAAAAAGATGATCGCTGCAGCAAACAAATAAAGGAAAGTTAAAAATTTGAAGAAAATTCCCCAACGGCGACTTCTTTTCTGCTCCGCAAAGTTTTCCTTTATAACTGCTTTTAGCCAGTTTTCTTCACTCTGTGTTTTATTGTCCATTTTATATTCTCTGTTTAAAGCTCACTGATTAAAAATATTAATTGCGATATTTAAGATAAATTCGCTGGTCATTATTTACCATTAGCAACCACCCATTTTTTTAAAATGGTGACATCGTTTTCATATTCAGACTTAATTAATTCTACCCAGTCATCAATATTATCCCACCAGGCAGGCAGATCCGGTGATTGTATTTTTTGCGCCAGCTGCTGGATTCGCTTTAAACCTACTGAGCCGGCTGCGCCCTTGATTTTGTGCGCTTCACTAACGATACCCTTTTGATCTTTTGCAATCATATTAGAATCCAAAACATCAAGGTATTCCGGCAGTAATTTTTCAAATAAAAGAATATTGTTCAGAATCACAGAGGTTGGTAAAAAGTCCATCAAATCGACAAGCATTTCCCGATCAAACAAGGTATCAGCCTGCTGCGCAATTTGCTTTTTTGATAAAGGTTCAATGTGCTGGTGACCACCTTCCTGCTTAAATAATTTGTTAATCATTGCATTTAACGGTTTAACACTCAGTGGCTTAGCTAACGCGTCATCCATTCCCTGCGCGATAAACATTTTATTATCAGCAAATACATTGGCCGTCAGTGCGACAATAGGCGGTAATTTTTGCCCGTGTATCTCGCGTAATTTTTTAGTGACCTGATAACCATCCATATCAGGTAATTGAATATCCATCAGGATCAATTGATAACTGTTCTGCTTAACCTTATCCAGAGCCTGTGCTCCATTGACTGCACTATCCACTTTATGACCGAGCTTTTCTAATAAGGATTTAGCCACCAGAATATTAAGCTCGATATCTTCCACCAGTAAAATTGAAAGCTTAGGTAAATCAGCCAGAATTTGCTGTTCCTGATGTTCTGTTTGCGGGCGATTAACCGTTAAGCTCAACTTAAAGGTGCTGCCCTGACCAAGTTTGCTGCTAACGGTGATGATACCTCCCATCGCCTCCACAATTTTCGCTGAAACGGCCAGTCCTATCCCGGACCCGGTTGCAAAAGTATTACCTTCGACTTGATAATACATTGCAAAAATTTTATCGAGTTGATTCTCGGGGATGCCAATACCGGTATCTTCAATCTCAAAAGAGAGTTCAACCTGATCCAAATTAACAGGCTTACTCCAACAGCGGATACTTACCGAGCCTAATTGGGTAAACTTCACGGCATTGCTGATCAAGTTCCACAAAACCTGCCTTAAACGCGTATCATCAGCCTCAACATAATCAGGAAAATCCCCCTGCTGTTCAAACTGTAAGGTTAAGCCTTTCTGCTCAGTCTGAATAAAAGCCAAACTTTTCAAATCGCTGATAAAATCCAGCATGTTAATATTATTAGCAACCAAATTTAAGCGCTGCCGATCTAATTTATCCAGGTTAACAATATCATTAAAGATATTACCTAAGGTGATAGCGCTGATATGAATAGTTTTAAGATGTTTAGTCTGTTCAGCGGTTAGCTGCTCATCTAATAACATACGGCTTAAGCCAACTATCCCGTTTAACGGAGTACGTAATTCGTGACTGATGGTTGAAATAAATTCCGTTTTATGACGGATATTTTTCTCTATCGACTCCTGATATTTTTTACGCTCAGTGATATCCCGGCCAAAACCAATAATACCGGTACACAACGACTCACTATTAAAAAGCGGCAGTGCCCTGACTTCAAAAAAAGCTTTTTGACCATTCGGGAAATGCAGCCAATGCTCATGAATTTGTTCCTGTTTTAGCTGTTTAACTTTTTTATCCCGGGCGACAACTTGTTGCGCATAATCAGCAGGAAAAATATCAAAAGGAGTCAAACCTATCAACTCTTGTTCCGTTTTCCCGGTAAGCTTCTCCATCGCTTTATTACAGCTGACAAAGCGGCCGTTTAAATCCCGGTGAAAAACCAAATCCGGAGAGGTATTGATAAAGGACTTTAATAAAATCGCGGCTTCCACAAGTTCATGCTGGCTCTTTTTACGCTCAATAATTTCTTTTTCTAATGCATGGGTTTTCAACAGATCTTTTTGGCGCATCTCCTGCAGACTGGCGACAGTGTTACCTAAATGCTCCCGCGCTTCTTCCAGATCCCCCACTACAACGGTCAAAAAATACACAGCCCAGGGGGTTATGATCAGCCCTATCATAATTGAACGGGAAGCATCCGCTATACTTAAGGGCTCATCAAAATAGATCGCGAGTAATATCTGCAGCGCAGAATCTGCACTTATAATGGCAATCGCGAGTAATAAACTAAAACGAAACACCCCTAAACGTTTTAATAAAGCAACATAATAACGAACCCATGTTTTAAGATTAAACAGTCGCACATAAACTCCCATAGAGTAAAAGATAGCCAAACATAAAATGGTTATTGTATACCTAACCAACTGATTTATGTAAAAATAGGATACGCTAAGCGGATCGCATTCATACAGTTTTTAGCAATAAAACCGCGATAAAGCTCCAAGCACGGCACCGGAGTGTAATCATTTTTTTTTAAAAAAAAACTTGTTTTGGGCATTTAAAGTAAACCTTTTCATTTCATGGTTTTTAATTCTCCGTAACAAGTCTATAATGCACGCTTTTAATTTCTATATTTTAATACATGCAGTTGCATGTTTACTGGAGTTTTTCTTAATGGCAATGCCAGATATCGCAAATAGTGCACAAGCTCAGACTGAAGGTAAACTAGATCGAGTTGGAATGAGTAATATTGAATTACCTATTATGGTTCAAACTGATGATTGCCCGCCACAACAAGTAAGTGCAAGTGCTGAAGTATTTGTCAATCTTGGTGATCCACAGGCAAAAGGGATTCATATGTCCCGCTTATATCTGCAACTTGATGAACTATCGACAGAGTCTGAATTAACACTCGGCACCTTGACAGACTTACTCCACGGTTTTATCGCCAGTCACCATGAATTAAGTCAGCAGGCTTTTGTTAAATTTTCCTTTGACTATCACCTGCGCCGTAAATCATTAATTAGCGAGAAACGCGGCTGGAAAGCTTACCCGGTTATTATTATCGGCCGACTTAACGATGGCAATCTTGAGTTTGAACTGCAGGTAAACGTACCTTACTCTTCGACCTGTCCGTGCTCTGCAGCATTAGCCCGCCAACTTATCCAAAAAGCTTTTTCTCAAAAATACCAAGAGCAGAGCGAAATCAGCAAAGATGAGATATTAAAGTGGTTGGGCTCTACACAAGGTATTGTGGCCACCCCGCACAGTCAGCGCAGTATTGTTGAGATAAAAGTTAAGCTAAATAAATCAAATTCCTCTTTTCCTGTTATTGAATTAATTGATTTAGTTGAAAATACGCTGAAAACACCGGTTCAAGCCGCAGTAAAAAGAGAAGACGAACAGGAGTTTGCACGTCTAAACGGCCAGAATTTAATGTTTTGTGAAGATGCAGCCAGACATTTACAGTATGCTCTTCACCAGCAAACTAAATTTGATGATTTCTGGTTACGCGTCAACCACTACGAAAGCTTACATGCGCACGATGCTGTTGCAATCACCACTAAAGGTATAAAAAATGGCTACTCCGCATAAACAATAACGCTTATAATCTGGGAGCATTTGCTCCCAGATTAATGTATACCGACCTGATCTCGTCCAGCCATTTGAGCATCATACAAACCGGCTTCAACTTCGGCAATTAACATTTTAGGTGTAGTGAGCTCGCTCGGAAAAAGGCTTGATAAGCCGATACTGACACTCAGAAAACCATTGCCTGGAGAATAATCATGCTCTAACTTTAACTCCGCAACATCGAGATGTATCTCTTCGGCAATTTTTAATGCTTTTGTTGCGTTACCGCCTTTGATTAGTAGCACAAATTTTGAGCCACCATACCTTGCGACAAAACAACCTAACGCTTCACTTTTAGTTTCCAATGTAGCGGCAATAGTCTGCAAAGCCTGATCCCCCCTGTATTGACCATAATTATTATTGTAGGTGTCAAAGAAATCAATATCACACATCAGCAAAGATAATAATTCCTGCTCTTTCCCTGCGACAGACCACTGTTGATTTAACTGAATATCAAAGGCATAACGGTTAGCAATATTGGTTAGTTTATCGACCAAAACTTGTTGATTACTATTTTCTGCAGCCTGATGCATAAGCTTTTCTGCTTGTTTACGTGCCGAGATATCCTGCGCGATAATAATCACAAAGCGTGACTCATTATCCTGTTCCTTATGTACTTCATAGCTGGTATGTTTACCGTCGCAAAATATCACCTCCTCAAAGGAGACCGCGCTGCCTGAGTCGATAATATCCTGATTGTAACGCTCTGCCCAATCCGTCTGATCGGATGAGTGGAGCTCATTAAGTGACATTCCAACAATACTTTCAGGATCAACAGCGAACAGTTTAGCAAAATGTTTATTAGCTGCAATTATCCGCCCCTCTTCATCAATCAAGCCCGTAGGATCAATCCCCTTATCCAGCAGTACCTTCAATATAAGCCCCTGCTGGATAAGTTCTTTATCTATATCTAAACGTTGAGATTTTTCACTGAAGATTTGCTTATTGAGCTTATGTAACTCGGTAATATCATGATCAATAGTTAACATCGCAAATACATGTTGCTGCTTATCATATAGAGGTATTTGACAACTATTAAATAAACATAATTTGTTATCGTGCTCAATCCATTCCTGCGCTTGGTAGGTTTCACCTTCCCAAACTGAAGCTTCTTTTTGATTGTCAGTTGAGGGTACGAATGCTTCAGCACTTCGCCCCGTCGCATCTTTAATGTCAGTTTTATGCGCTGTCGCCCATGACTTATTGCAGGTAATAATTCTTCCTTGCGGAGATTTAAACATAACTTGCTCAGGCATAGCTGCTAATACTGCCCTCAGAAATTCACGTTGCTCATCCAACTGACGCTGCACTTCCAATAACTCAGTTACATCTTTCAAATGGCATAACCAGGCGGTTTGACGTTTATAATGAATACGTTTCGTTGAAACTTCTATATCCAGATAATCATCATCTGCCATTAAACGAATTTGTGAATTTTCAATCTTTGTCTGATGACTTGCGTTATTGATTAAGCGAGATAATAAGAGTTGATTTTCAGGTTCTTTAAAGAGGTAGTTTTTTTTATTTTTTTTAAAAGGGAATAACCTTTTAATTTCATCATTGGCATAAACAATTTTTTCTCCATCTAAGGAGAAAACAACTAAAGGATAAGGTGAAGAATCTGCAACATCGTCAAATTGATCATCCTGAATACGTCTATTGCGGCTATAAACCATGAAAAAAGTACCAATACAAAAAAATATCAGCAGGTTTCTAACCATCTCTGAAGAAGCACCCCATAAAGGGTGATTTGCTTTAGCAACCGCTGAAGTTATTTTATCCGCCATAGGATCAAGTTGCTTACCCCACTCAATCCAGTCTAAAAAATTTTGCTGCTGCGCTGAAGTATAAGCAAACAGAGAATTTGTTGATGGCTGCAGTTCTGTTTTATTGAATACAAGCAGTAAAAGCTTATCCAACCAGGTTTGACTGTTTGGATTAGCAGTGAATAAAACAAAAGTATCAATATCACCGCTGAAAAGATCAATCAAAATTTCAAACAAGCCGGGATACTCTTTATAAATAAGATTCGGAGTATTGCGGAACAGAGGCAGTTGATCCGCATTGGGCAGCACCCCCCCCACGATAGCAGGATGATTTTTTTCCGCCAGCGCAGGACTTATTTGCGCCGAACGGGAGGGAAAATAATAGAACTGGCTGGTAATCGCCATCAGCGTCGACTTTGGTAAGTTCTCCAACAGGCTAATTTCATCGCCGATACCACTATAAACGGCCGCTTTATTTTCCGTCACTAACTTAACAATATCCTGCTTATGGTAAGGTTCAAATTTAACCGGGATCCCGGTATCCTGTGACCAGGCATGCCAGAAATCAGCAAATAACCCCTGCACATCCCGTCTGGCATTAAATCCTGAATAAGGCATATTTTCTGCTACAAAAACAGTGATGCTTTCAGGCCGCATTGATTCTTTTAAAGCCCCCTGTGCCGGGGTTTGAAAGAACAAAAAAAGCAGAGAAAAAAGTGAAATCAATTTCAGCATATGACTCTCTCATAATCAGTAACAAATTTCATTCTAACTGATCAACAAGTCGATGCGAATCAATAAGTAAAGCGAACTCAAAAGAACATGCCGGCCTTCACAGTTTAACCTCTCAAAACCATCATAAAAAACTCAAACCATTTCAAAATACAGGCATCTGGTTGGTGAAGTAGCTTGAGTTTATTACTTTACAGCGCGCTTCCCTGCCCCCCGAATTCATGTAACAGCTGCCCTATTCTATTTTGTACCGGCCAGCGTTTTTCACACCATAAAGGCGATAACAACTGTTCTGTCTTTGCGGTGGCAGAGATTCGATGGAAGATAACCTCTGCCGGAGTATGGCGAATCAAGCTGACCACACTTTGACTGTATTGTTCCAAAGACAAGGTTTTTAACCGCCCGGCCTGCCAGGATTTTTCCATAATCGCTCCCCGAACCACGTGCAACGGGTGCAGCTTTAAGCCGTCCACACCTGTATTGATAACTTGTTGTAAGGTCCGCTGATAATCCTTATCAGACTCCTCCGGCAACCCTAAAATCAGATGCGTACATACTTTTATTCCCCGTGCCCGCGCTTTTTGACATACGGATTGATATTCACCGAATCCGTGGCCGCGATTAATGCGTTTTAATGTTTTGTCATTGGCTGATTGCAAACCTAACTCCAACCAGACTTCATAACCCCGTAACACATAACTGCTGAGCAGGTTTAAGACCTCTGCTGATACACAATCAGGCCGGGTACCCACACATAATCCAATGATATTACTATTAAGGGTTGCCTGCTGATACAGTGAAGCCAGTTGCTCTATCTCCGCGTAGGTACTGGTATAAGCCTGAAAATAAGCGAGGTATTTTTTGGCTTTATGCTGCACTTCCGATGCACGCGAAGTTAACTGCACGGCAATTGACTGCAAAGCCTGACTTTCATCAGAAAATGCAGACACATTACAAAAGGTGCAGCCCCCTCTACCAAGAGTGCCATCACGGTTCGGGCAGGTAAAATTACCATGCAGGGTTAATTTATGTACTTTTTCTCCGTAACGAGTTTTGAGATCATTACCTAATGTATTTATATACCGGGTCAACTGCATCTTATTTTTCTTTGGCTATAAAAAAAAGCCACTATATAGTGGCTTTTAAAAAAATGTTTTGCGCTATCTTAACAAAAGCTAAAAAGCGAAGGTAAAGTCAGCCCAAAATTCAGCATCTTCATCAAGGTGTGCAGAGATCCCTACATTTTCAGCCAGCTCATAACCGATATCAACAGTGCCTTTAAATTCCTTTACATTGACACCTTTTAACGCATAAGTATAACCCGGTGTAGCGCCCAGCCATAGCTGATCAGATAGCGCATAACGAAGCGCAGCTTCAACATCTAAATACGTGGTGCTGTCAATGTTATCTCCCCACATCATGCCGATATTAATAGCAGGATAGAGTGTAAATTGTGGATTGTTTAACGGTATTTTTTTAATCACACCAAAAGAAGCTTGATCAACAGAGTTGCCCTTATATTCATCACTCCAGGTGCTTTTTACTAAAAACCCCGTATTATTGCGGTTATTAAACGCCATATAATTAAGATTGTAATAGTCTAAATCGTGTTTTGCTTCCAGAGTTAATTGATGTTTCAGCTGCCAGCCTAAATAACCGCCAAGGGCGCCGAACACATCCACACCTTCAGTACCGCCGCCAAGCCCCACCTTGGAATACACAGCAGTAGGGTCACTGAAGTCGGCACCCTGTTTACTTGCCTGCTGTTGTGCGGATACCTGTCCGGCAAAAACAGCTAATAATGCACTACTTAATAACGTCACTTTGTTAAGTTTAAACATAGGTCTATGCCTCTATTTCCAAATAAATAAATTGAATAAGCGTTTACCGCGTTTAATGACTGTGTACTTCCCAAATAACGCATCCGATTTATGTAACACTAATTCGCTATCGCTGTGTTTTTCACCATTGATGCTGACCGCGCCATTGTTAATAAATTCACGCGCCATTTTATTCGATTTAGCCAGTTCGCAACTGGTTAATAATTCAACCAGAGATTTTTCATCACCTTCAACTTTCGTGCTGGGTAAACCATCCTGTGCAAGCTGTGCCAGATCGGATTCGCCCAGAGCACTTAAATCCCCGGAGAACAAGGCTTCTGTAATACGCTGAGCTGAAGCTAAACCTTCTTCTCCGTGAACTAAACGGGTAACATGCTGCGCTAATATATTTTGCCCCTCGGGACGTCCCTGAATGGTTTTATCTTTTTCTTCAATTTCGGCAATCTCTTCAACCGATAAGAAAGTAAAATAACGCAGGAATTTATAAACATCAGCATCCAGGGTGGTGATCCAGAACTGGAAGAAAGCATAGGGTGATGTTTTAGCAGCGTCTAGCCAGATAGTGCCCGCTTCTGTTTTACCGAATTTTGTGCCGTCAGCTTTGGTTACCAGCGGCAGCGTTAAGCCGAACACCTTTTCCTGGTTCATGCGGCGCGTTAAATCAATACCGCCGGTAATATTTCCCCATTGATCCGAGCCGCCAATTTGCAGAGAACAGCCATTGGCTTTATTTAGCGCTGCAAAATCATAGGACTGCAGTAGCATATAGGTAAATTCAGTGAATGAAATACCGGCACCATCGCGGTCAATACGCTGTTTAACCGATTCTTTTTGAATCATGGCATTAACACTGAAGTGTTTACCGACATCGCGTAAAAAAGAGATGGTGTCCATTTTACCGATCCAATCAAGGTTATTTACCACCTCGGCTGAATTTTCCTGATCGCCAAATTTAATAAAAGCACTGACCTGCACTTTAATTTTATCAACCCAGTTTGCCACGACATCATCGCTGTTTAACTTACGCTCTGCAGCTTTAAAACTTGGATCTCCAATTAAACCCGTTGCACCACCCACTAAGGCTAATGGTTTATGGCCTGCTTCCTGAAAACGTTTCAATGTTAATAACGGCACTAAACTGCCGATATGCAAGCTGTCTGCCGTAGGATCAAATCCACAATAAAGTGTTTTGCAGCCACTTGATAAATGTTCATGTAATTCTTCATCTGCTGTCGTTTGCGCAACCAATCCCCGCGCTTTTAAATCTTCAAGTAGAGCATTCATTTATTTACTTCCTAATCATTGAGCTTCCAATCTTTTAATGGCCAAGATATTACACATTTACAAGCCACAAAAAAACCATAGAGTGCGGATATGAGAGAGTTTATGTTAGCATTAGCCTTATTTTTTTATTACAAAGAGCAGAACAGATGAAAATAGGCATTATTGGCGCGATGGACGAAGAAGTCAGCATCCTTAAAGCGGCATTAACGAACATGGAAACAACCGTCATTGCAGGTTGTGAGTTTTATCAGGGTGAGTTAAACGGTAAACAGGTCATCGTTACCAAATCAGGAATAGGTAAGGTTGCGGCCGCCGTGGCAACAACATTATTGCTGGAAAGATTTACCCCGGATTATATCATCAATACCGGATCCGCCGGCGGTTTCGATAGCACACTTGAGGTTGGTGATATTGTGATCTCAACAGAAGTGCGTTTTCACGATGTTGATGTCACCGCATTTGGTTATGAAATCGGGCAAATGGCGCAGTTACCCGCGGCTTTTCCGGCGGATAAAAACCTGATAACTATTGCGCAAACAGCAGCTGAAAGCACCGCCCACGCGAAAATCATTCAGGGTTTAATTTGTAGCGGTGATATTTTCATGGCGGACCCGAAGAAAGCGGAAATAGCACGTCAAAATTTCCCCACAATGGCGGCATGTGAGATGGAAGCGGCAGCTGTCGCTCAGGTATGTTACCAATTCAACGTCCCCTTTGTGATCATTCGTTCATTATCAGATATTGCCGGGAAAAAATCAGAGTTATCCTTTGAGCAGTACCTGCCGATTGCCGCGAAAAACGCCTCTATTCTGGTGACAGAAATGGTTGATAATTTAAACTGATTTGTGCTTATGTAGCTGGCTCATGTAGCTGGCTCAGGTGATAACAAGTTGATAGAAGTGATCATCTATTACCCGAATACTATGGGGGGCGGACTTCAGTCCCGCATGGTCTGCTTATCTGAACAAAATCAAAAAATGCGGACTGAAGTCTGCGCCCCAACACCACAGCCCTGTTCAGGGCTGTGGTGGATCAAATAACTTACTTCTCCCGTATATACAGATCTTTAGAATAAATGCGCCCTTCCGCATTATGCATCGGATAACCGCCGACAGCCGGATTAACTAAACGTGCCTGCATATAATATTGAAGCTCACCCAGCTAAAGCAAGGTGATTCTTGTCGTCAACGGTTTAGGCATTGCAACATTAAGTTGCGTTAGTCTTCTAAAACCTCTTACAAGCGTTTAACGTGTCGGCACTACCTGCCGCCACGAATTTTTAA
>NZ_JBFGZY010000031.1:0-29058 GCF_041586535.1 Psychromonas sp.
TGCCCGAAGGGGTCGGCTAAAAGCGTTTTACTCTTTGTTGCGAGGTATTTACTTAGAATGACTAAGCTACACACCTCGCGTCGCGATTAAAACGCTTTTATCTCGAACAAAAATTAACCGCGAAAGATCAACAGACCCTAAGGTCAGTAGTAAAAGTTCATTCACCTGCTGCCTTTTTTGTAGTCAGTTGCTCTAATAATTTCACAATATTTGCTTCATAGTTGGCAACTTCACTTTTTTTAAAACCAAGATGTTTATCGATTAACTGCCCTTCTCCGGAAAAAAGATAGGAGCTCGGCATAGCAGTAATTCTATATTGTTGCGCAAGCAGTCCTTTAGGATCAGAATAGAGCAGGAAATCGGCAGGATAACGTTTAACAAACTGCCTAGCATTGTTTACATCCCGGTCAAGATTAACCGCGATAATAACCAGTCCTTGATCCCGGTATTTAGCCTGCATCTCATTTAACCACGGAAATGACAAACGGCATGGTATGCACCATGATGCCCAAAAATCCAGATAAACCACCTTGTTTTGATACCCGGGCATATTAATTTCAGGTAACCATTGCTCACTGGTCGTTTGCCCGGCAACGCTTATGCCCGCATTCAATGAGGCTATTAAAATGGTAAGTATTCGCAAAAATCGGCTCATAACTGATTATTTCTTCTTTTAACTAATTGATTATACCAATTGGATTAATTAAATGATCTGTTTAGGCGTCAGGAAAAATAAATGAAAGCGAGGCATTGATTGCAGTAACTAGTTGCTCTAATTGCAAAATCAATAACAAAGACTAAAACGTAGTTTTATGTCTAGCTAGCATTTATTTTAACAAGCATAAATGATCAGATAATTAATCTGATTGGTATTACTCCAGTATGACGTGGAAATATCAAGCTTTCCTTAGAAAATGCTTAGTTGCTGGCGATATTCTTCAAAACATTGCAAAATTGTGAAGATGTTCAACCGCTAACCTCTGTTATGTCTTGCACAAGTTAAAGGTAACGACCGTCATGTCTTCCTAAGCAGGAAATGAAAAGTAAATTTGCCTTTAGTTCACTGCTTGATACTTGTAATATAGTTAAAACTGAACGGAGATAATCATGACGACCACAATCACAATAACCCGCCCGGACGACTGGCATTTGCATTTACGCGATGGTGATGTATTAATTGATACTGTACGCGACACGAGCCGTTATATGGGCCGGGCTATTATTATGCCCAACCTTGTTCCCCCGGTAACGAATACAGAATTGGCACTTGCTTACCAGTCAAGAATTTTGGCAGCAAAACCCAAAGCTAGCTTCACCCCCCTAATGACCTTGTATTTAACAGATAACACCACTGCTGATGAGATAAAAAAAGCCAAAGCATCTGGTCAAATTTTTGCGGTTAAGTTATATCCCGCCGGTGCAACGACCAACTCAGATTCAGGTGTTAGCTCCATTGAAAAAATTAAAGAGCCACTGCTTGCCATGCAGGAAGTCGGTATGCCGCTGCTGATCCACGGTGAGGTCACTAGCAATGATATCGATATTTTTGACCGTGAAGAGGTTTTCTTAAAAACCGTGCTTGCCCCAATCGTTGCAACTTATCCAAATCTGAAAGTAGTACTGGAACATATCACTACAGCGAATGCCGTTGAGTTTGTTAATAATGCTGGCAACAATGTAGCAGCAACCGTTACCGCCCACCATTTAATGTTTAACCGTAACCACATGCTGGTAGGCGGTATACGCCCGCACTTTTATTGTTTACCTATTTTAAAGCGTAATATTCACCAGCAGGCATTAATCAAAGCGGTGACCAGCGGCTCTAAGAAATTCTTTTTAGGGACAGATTCTGCGCCACATGCAGTAGATCGTAAAGAATCAGCTTGTGGTTGTGCGGGATCTTATACCGCTCACGCAGCGATTGAGTTATATGCAGAAGTATTTGCCCAGGCCGATGCATTAGACAAACTGGAAGCATTTGCCAGTTTTAATGGTCCGGATTTTTATAACCTGCCACGCAATAAGGATACTATTACCCTTGAGAAATCAAGCTGGGATGTGCCTGCAACGATGAGTTTTGGTAATGATCAGGTCGTGCCGATCAAAGCCGGAGAAAAAATGAGTTGGAAAGTTCTTTAACTTCTGATAGCAAAAAATGTCCCTTACCATCAGCTATCCATTGATGGTAAGGGAAGTTAACTTTTTATCTGTAACGAATGGCAGCTTACAGCTATTTTTCGTTAAGTGCGGCAGGCATCTTCTTGATGTATTGCGTTAATAATACAATGCGTACGCCATTAACACGGCCTTCAATATGCTCCGGATTATCCGTTAAAGAGATATTACGCACCGGTGTGCCGCGTTTAGCGGTAAAGTTAGCCCCTTTCACTTCCAGATCTTTAATTAAAGTAACATTATCACCGGCAGCTAAAACGGCACCATTTGAATCACGTGTGGGCGCAACCTCTTCAATTTGATCTTCAGCAACGTTGTAATCAGCCCATGCTTTGGTTTCATCTTCCATATACATCATATCTATCAAGTCCTGCGCCCAGCCTTCACTCTTAGCAAGACGCGTTAACATACGATAAGCAAGCACCTGAACGGCCGCTACCTGACTCCACATACTGTCATTCAGGCAGCGCCAGTGGTTACTGTCCATTGCAGTATTTTTAGTGATTTGTGATGCGCAGGTATCACAAACTAAAACAGCTTTATCTGAGTTAGGCTCAGCGACTGGCGGGACTTCAAAAATAGATAAGTTAGAAGTACTTGCACAGAGTTCACAAGCAGAGTTACTACGCTCCAATAAGGCGGTTTTAATTGGCATAATTTAGTCCTGTAAATAAGGGGGAATTTAAGATGGCGCTATTATGCCTATCTTTAGGCACAAAAAAAAGGTGGATTAAATATTAACAGAGCTGCATAACTAACCTCAGTTCTGAATAATGGACTCGTAATTTCCTTTAATATCAACATAGTAAAGGTTTGTATTATACAGTGCTGTTAGCTTTGTGTAATTCAAGGCAAATCATCGAAGCAAAGCTGGCTATGGGGAGATGATTTAACGCAGAAATACGCGAAAATAACGCTGCTGTATCTATTTGCTTAGCCAGAATTGAGGTTAACTATTTATAAAATCGACTATTTTACTTACAGGTAACAATATAGCTTACCTATTGGGCCGGTTCAGGCTAAAATGCTTGTTTTTACAATTTAAAAGCACTGAGCAAATCCTATGAATGAAACACTGAACATTGCAGAGCAAAATCTGGTACTGCATCGTCACCCAAGAATTAAAAATGAAACTTTACAAGCATGGGATTCTGCCGATGAATACCTTATTAATTATTTTTATGAAAATGAACTGCACAAACAGCTTGCTGAAAATGAACAAATATTACTTCTTAATGACGGCTTCGGCGCACTAGCATGTTATTTTCAGAATTTCCAACGTACGGTTGTTTCAGACTCTTATTTATCAATTAATTCCATTAAGCTGAATATGCAGCGTAATCGCTGCTCTGAAGAAAATGTCCTTTTACAGGATAGCCTGCAGCCCTTTCCTGAAAATACAAAAATTGTATTGATTAAAATACCGAAAACACTTTCCTACCTTGAATATCTATTGCAGCAATTACAGTCAGTATTAACTTCCGAGACGATCGTTATCGGTGCGGGTAAAGTCAACCAGATTCACAATTCAACGCTGGATCTGTTTGAAAAATATATAGGTACAACAAAAACCTCATTAGCGAAAAAGAAATCACGTTTAATATTCAGCTTACCTGAAGCAAAAGAGCAAGTTGAAAAAGAGATAGCCCTTACCTGGGAAATTGAGAAACGCGGCTGGAAAATTCATAACCATGCCAATGTATTTTCTCGTAACCACTTGGATATTGGCGGCCGCTTCCTGATGGATAATCTGCCGGAAGGTGATTTTTCTAAAATTGTCGATCTGGGTTGCGGCAACGGTATTATCGGTATGGCCGCCGCCGTCGCCTACCCGCAAGCACAAATCACCTTTATCGATGAGTCTTATATGGCAATCGATTCCGCGCGCATCAATATGCTCAAAAATTTGCCCGAAGAGCAAACTGAAAATGCTCGATTTGTGGTGAACAATGGCCTAGTCGGTTTCAAACCTCGTACATACGATTTGATTTTGTGTAACCCGCCTTTTCATCAGCAACACGCCATAACAGATCAGATTGCCTGGAGTATGTTTAACGATGCACACTTCTGTTTAGTGGATCACGGTGAGTTAATAATCGTTGGAAATCGTCACCTTGACTATCAGGACAAACTAAAACGTATTTTTGGTAACTGTGAATTAGTCAGCGAAAACAAAAAGTTTGTTATTTTACGTGCCGTCAAAATGAGTTAATTTAAAAAAGCTTAAACAGAGCAACTCGATGAGTTGCTTTTTTTTTGCCTGAAATAAAAAAACCGCTTAGTTTTCACTAAACGGTTTTTCCGTGCCTGAAACGGCTAACCGGGGTGCAGCTTCATGAAGCTTAAGCTGCTCCGAGAAATAAACCTGTTAAATTAAAACAGACCTATTGAGTTAGCGAAGACAAACAGGATACCTAATGGAGCAACGTAGCGTAACAGCACTAATACGATAGAGAAGTGCTGATCAGATAGATTGAACTCTTCTTTCAAAATTTCTGGTTTAATCACCCAACCGGCAAAGATTGAGATCAATAAGCCGCCAAGCGGCAATAGGATATTCGCAGTAATGTAATCTAAGAATTCAAAAATATCACCGCCCATACCGAAGGACAATTTGGTCCATTCTGCGCCGGCAAAGGAGTAAATGCTGCATAAACATAAAACCCAAACGGCAGCTCCGGCAACGACGGCGCCTTTAGTACGACTCATATTTTGGCGTTCAACCAAATAAGCTGTTGGCGACTCAAGCAGCGCAATAACAGAGGTGAATGCAGCAAAGACTACCATTACAAAGAATAACGTACCAACAAAGTCACCGAAAGGCATAGAGCCAAAGGCAATAGGAATCGTTTGGAACAACAGGCCTGGTCCGGCGCTCGGCTCTAACCCATTAGCAAATACAATTGGGTAAATAGCTAAGCCTGCAATCAATGCAACAATTGTATCGGCAATGGCGATCATGATAGATGTTTTAACAATGGAAACATCTTTAGGCAGATATGCTCCGTAAATCATCATAATACCCATCGCTAAACTCAGGGTAAAGAATGCATGACCCAATGCCACTAATACACCTTCTATAGTCAATTGAGAAAAATCAATATGGAACATAAAATTAAAGGCAGAAGCAAAATCACCAACAACGGCTGAGTAGAACATAATACCTAGAAGCAGTAGCAGTAAAGCCGGCATTAAATAAGTAATGGCATTTTCCAGGCCGTCTTTCACGCCTTTTGAGATCACGAAAACAGCAGCAGCGATGGTTAGGCTTGACCAGAGAAGCAGTTGTGGTGCACTGGTTATTAAATTGGTAAATAATGCACCGATTGTTTCTGCATTGGTTGCAGGGTCAGCCGCAGCAGCACTGAACTCACCACTGCCGGCAAAAAATACGTAAGCCACTGCCCAACCGGCAATAACCGCATAAAAACTTAAGATTAAAAATCCCGCAGTCACACCCATTGTGCCGATAATCGACCAATGAGATGAACGGCCTGACTCAGTTGCAACATGCGCTGCAGCGTTGGCAGGTGTTGAACGCCCGCGCTTACCAATCACAGCTTCAGCCATCAATACCGGTATGCCGATAAAGAATATACATAAGAGATAAACAAAAACGAACGCACCGCCGCCATTTTCGCCCATGATATATGGAAATTTCCATAGGTTGCCGAGTCCGACGGCAGCACCCGTCGCAGCTAAAATGTACGAGTATCGATTTGACCATCGATTCGAAACATGTGTGTCAGTGTTCATTTAAATCCTTGAGGTATAATTAAAATAGTTGCCTTTATAGCCAAAACACATAATAAATTCAAGTATATAAAAAGTGTAATTAAAGCAAATAAATACATAAAAATAGTCATTAGCAGACTATAAAAGCACAAAAGAAGCAATGATTCATATTATTATGCATATTTAGTGGTTTTTTATTCAAAATCAACCACAGCAAAAACAGGGAGAAAAGCACCAGAAATGCAAGCAAAGCAACTTCAATAATGGCGGCTTTACCTACAGTTGCAGAATTGTTGTTCGCTTATATTATGATTTTTTTGCCGCTATTTTATCATGGGCGACTTTAACAATCTGAAACTGGTTAAAAGTCCGGCAGGGTGTCAATGCGTGGGATTTCTCAACCAGCATACATAAGAGAAAATCATCGCTATTATCTAACACAAAATAGGTTTTTGCCTGTTTAACAGCGGATGATATTAATATTACATGATCGCCCCGGGCGCTCTGATACGGCTTACCCGGATGCGAATCAAACAACCAATTTTTCGGCATGATAGGTTTGTGAAATAACCTAACGGCCAGTATATGCAGAATAAGCTTACATCTGAATGCCGGAGAATATGCATCTAATGCGGGATCTTCAAAAAAATCAATATAACAGGCAACATCTTCAATGGTAAAAAACACCGGCTTATCAAATTGATATGTCAGCATTGAGCTTTTATAGCTAATATCTACAGCACTGTTACCCATATCCAGGGTTAACGTCGCTCTGCTTTGATCAAATAGCCAATGCCAATTTGCCTGCGGTCTGAAATCAACAAGTGGATACGCCGGTTTACACAAAGTCATTTACCTGATATTGCGGCTCTGCACAAACAGAGCCGGAGAAATAGTTTAAATATAGTTTACAATATTTTTAACCAGTTTGGGGCCATGATAGATAAAACCTGTATAAATTTGTACCAGACTTGCCCCCGCTTGTATTTTTTCTTTCGCAGCACTGACACTGTCGATGCCACCAACACCAATAATCGGAATCTCTCCTTTTAATAACGCGGCAAATTTTGTTATTACAACAGTGCTCTTATTTTGCAGAGGACGACCGCTTAGACCACCAGCTTCGCCCGCATGGGACATACCTTTGATCATTTCGCGATCCAGGGTGGTATTGGTTGCGATCAAACCGTCGATTTTATATTTCAATAATGAGTTAGCGATACTTTCAATCTCCTGATCACTAAGATCCGGTGCAACTTTCAGGGCAAGCGGCACATATTTATCATATTTAGCTGCGAGTTCGCTTTGACGTGTTTTTAGTGCATCCAATAATTCATCCAGTGCTTCACCGTACTGTAATGAACGTAATCCGGGGGTATTCGGTGATGAAATATTTACCGCAATGTAACCGGCGTGTGGATAAACTTTATCCATACATAATAAGTAATCATTTTTACCTTCTTCAACAGGTGTGGAGAAGTTTTTTCCGATGTTAATACCAATAACACCTTTATAATTGCTGTCCTGTACATTCTTAATTAAATTATCAACCCCGTCGTTGTTAAAGCCCATGCGGTTAATAATACCCTCTGACTCCAATACTCTGAATATTCTTGGGCCTTCATTACCGGGCTGCGCAACAGGTGTTACTGTTCCCACTTCAATATGACCAAAACCAATTGCACCGAAGGCATCAATGCACTCCCCATTTTTATCCAGACCGGCGGCCAGACCGATTGAATTCGGAAATGTCAATCCCATCACCTCTACAGGTCTGTGCTGTACTTTCTGGCGATAAAAAAGATCCAAAAGGGTTCCATGGGTCAATTTAAACTGTTTCATTGAAACATTATGTGCTTTTTCTGGATTTAGCATGAACAAAAAACTACGTATAATTCGATAAAACATATGCAAGACCTTTAATTTAAAGTGGAAATTTACTGTTGTATTTATTGTACCGTTTATCTGTTAAACGGAAACTATAAAATTCTTGAATTCAATTATTTAGTGTAATTAATTATTTAAGTGTAATACTTTGGTATCCCTGCAGGCGTACCCGCCAACCATTTAGCCAGTGCAATTCGTCCTTAGGGGAATTTTTAACGCGGCGGGTGAGTACTTCATCAGCGGATAAGGCAAAAACACGCAAAACATTATCGTAGTCAAGGGGCATGGTTAATAATACCTGCTTTAATCCCCATCCCTGTCCCTGATATCGTTCTTTTAACGACACCCCCTCACCTTTAAAGTTAATGTAATCCAATAAAACAAAAAGGCCTTCAGGCGTAGCGGTTAAGCGGGCGAGTTGATAATGGATAACTTTTTTTTCCGTTGCATCGCTATCAGCTAATATTAACGGAATGCCGTTTTCCAGACGTTTGATAATAAACTGTACTTGTAAATCAAGGTGTTTACTTAATAAAAGCCTTAGTTCAGTGAGTTGTGCCTGATCAAACTCGCGATAAAATTGTTCACGGTTTTTCCAAGGAGCTGACTCACTTTGTGCAAGCCATTGCGGTAAAACAACTCCCTGTTTTTTGAAATATTGTAATAATTCAGGAAATTGTTCTTTAAATGGGCCTTTTTTAGCATTGGGATACCAAATAAAATGCCCTAGACCTAATGATGGGAAATCTTCATTTTGATTCCAGGTTGTCAGATGCTGCAGTTTTTGCTGCCCTTCATTTTTCCAGATAAGCTGCCCCAATGCATCAGCTTGGACAGGCGTTAAATTAATCGGGTAAGGCTGACTATTAACATAAAAACTGCTCAATAATAAACCGGCAATAAAAATCAAGCGCAACATCAAACCTTCCTTAAACCAATAACAAACGAAAGCATCATTGAATAAACTTTATTCACGTCCAGGCAGTTTTTTCCAGGTGACTTTATCCCGTAAGTAAACTGCACTGGCTGATTCAGGTGCAATATCCAGTGACTTATTGACACTGTCAACGACCTGGTCAAGCATAAACCGTGCGTTGGGAAAATCGATCTCTATTTTTTTAGCATCTTTGAAGTATTCGCTTAATTCCGGATAAGCCGCCCAGCCGGTACCCACTAACACAGCATTTTCAGCAACCTCTATCTGCTCTGCCAGCAGATCCTCGGGTTTAATAACCACTTCCGTATCAACCAACACCATTAACGCCCCTTCCAGGCGATAATATGCAAAATAAACTTCGCCCATACGCGCATCAATTGCAGCATACACATCTTCAGCCGTACACATAGCAAATGCCTGTTGTGCCATCGCCTGCAATGTCGAAACGCCGACCATGTTTTTATCAATACCGAAAGCGAGTCCCTGGGCAATACTGATACCTATGCGGACGCCGGTAAAACTGCCCGGTCCCCGGCCATAAGCAATAATATCAATAGCCGATAAATTTATCCCGGACGACTCTAATACCTGCTCGACAGCAGGCAGAATCTTTGCCGTATGCTCACGGGGTGCGAGCATAAACTGTTCGCTAATCTTCTGCTCGGTCGCTGTCTGGCGAAGCAGGGCAACGGAACAGGCTTCGGTTGAAGTATCTATACATAAAATATTTAACTCTTTGGACATATTTGGCCTATCTTTATCGGGTCACATTACCAGCTTGGTTGCTGGATTGAGGAAAAATCAATCAATGGTCTTTAAAAAATCTATCGCATTTTCTACACTGCGGGTGCGCGGCATGCAAGGTAAACTATTAAGAAACAGATTACCATAGTTACGTGTCACCAAACGCGTATCGCAAACGATCAAAACCCCTTTGTCCTGCTCAGCTCGAATCAGCCGCCCCACCCCCTGCTTAAAGGTGATAACCGCCTGAGGCAGCTGTACTTCGGAAAAGGGATCTTTACCTTTTAACTGCGCATCTTCCATGCGCGCTTTTAATAGCGGTTCATCGGGAGCGGTAAAGGGAATTTTATCAATAATCACACAGGATAAAGTCTGTCCGCGTACATCCACCCCTTCCCAAAAGCTACCGGTGGCCACCAACAACGCATTACCATGGCTGACAAACTCGTCAAGCAGTGCCTGCTTACTTTTTTCTCCCTGCAATAATACCGGCAGGGTTAATATTTGCCGAAAGCCCGTTGCCAGCTGATTCATCATGGCATGGCTGGTACATAAAAAGAAACAACGCCCTTTACTGGCGCGGATAACAGGTGCTAATTCTTTTATTAATTTCTCGGCCAAACCGGGTGTTCCCGGTTCGGGCAGTAACCGTGGTACTACAAATAAAGTCTGTTTAGCGTAATCAAAGGGGCTGCTCAGCTGTAGGCACTGACTGTCCTGCAGCCCCAGTAACTCGGTAAAATGGCTGAACTGCCCCTGCACGGACAGGGTTGCCGAAGTAAAGATCCAGCTTGCCTGTTTTTTATCACATTCTGATTGAAAACGCTGAGCAACACTTAATGGGGTGATGTTTAATGAAAAATGTTGTTTTGTACAGTCAAACCAGTAGCTGAAGCCGGTTTCATTAACGCTGTTTAGTTTTTTAAACAGTAAGGTGAATTGTGTCAGCCGTTCAAAACAATGATCCAGCACTTCACTTTTGCCTAATCGGGCAAGGATCACTTCGTTTAAAAAATCCATCACCTGCAGGACACGCTGAACATGCAGCTGCATCACCCGCTGTTTCGATTTCTCCCGCCAACTGCCGGTGCCTTTTTCCATGGCAAAGGCCATGCGGAAATCCAACACACTTAAACGTAATTGCTCGGCGGCCTTGGACATCTGTTTAGCTTCCCGAAGCTCGGTGCGGTAGACGAAGTCTATCTCTTTGGCAAGCTCAATCAGCTGCCGGCTCGACAGAGATTCACCAAAATATAAACTGGCGATATCCGGCAGTTGATGCGCTTCATCAAAGATATAAACGCCCGCTTCCGGCATCAATTCTCCAAATCCGGTTTCCTTGACCGCCAGATCAGCAAAAAACAGATGATGATTGATCACCACGAGATCCGCATCCATCGCTTTTTTACGCGCTTTTACAATAAAACAATCATCGAAACTGGGACACTCCCGTCCTAAGCAGTTGTCATTATTACTGGTAATGGCCGGAATAATAAGTGAGTCTTCGGCAAGATCTTTGACCTCTGCAAGATCACCGGTTTTACTTGCAATGGACCAGTTTTTTATTTTTATCAGCTCGATTTGCAGTGCTTTATCTTTATGTTTACTTTCCAGCATAAAACGATTGAGACGTTCATTGCACAGATAGTTGCTGCGCCCTTTTAACAAGGTCACAGAGCCGGTAAAGTTCGTCGCTGTTATTAATAAGGGTAAGTCTTTTACAAAGAGCTGTTCCTGTAACGCTTTGCTGCCCGTAGAAATGATAATTTTTCCCGAGGTGCCTTTATCAAAAGTTAATAACGCGGGTGCTAAATAAGCAAAGGTTTTTCCTGTCCCCGTTTCCGCCTCGACCACCAGGCGCTGTTTATTTTTAATCGTCAAAGCGACGGCTTCAGCCATTTTGACCTGAGCATCCCGGGAGATAAAAAAAGGCAGTTTTTTACTTAAGGCACCTGAGGCGGAAAAAAAAGATGAGATCAAAGTTAAGGACTCTTAAATAAAAAATGGGTTATTGCCTGTATTCTACGTGAATTAAAAGTATGATTGTAGCTCAATCAACAAACTGTGATTTCATATGGATAAAGCGCATTATTTACCGGCAAATTTGGGTTTAGAATTTAAAACCATCAAAGCGATGGTTAATATTTATTGTAAAGCACATCATTCTTGTAAAGATCAACAACCACCTTGTTTAAAATGTGCCGAATTTATCCTGTACGCCAATGAAAAATTGGACCGGTGCCCTTACGGACAAAACAAACCGACCTGCAATAAATGCCCTATCCATTGTTATAAAAAAGAGCAGCGCGAACAGGCACGCGCCATTATGCGTTATGCCGGACCGCGTATGCTGTTTAAACACCCTATTCTGGCTATAAAACATCTGTTAGCAGAAAGACGCCCGGTACCCACCAGCGTGCCGGACAGAGCCTCAAATCGTCGTAGTCGAAAATCCCAACAATGATAAGTCTTTTATTCCTCCTTTTTCTCCATAGATGCCATGATCAAGTCTAAAGTTATAGCTGTGTATTCCTTTTGCGGATTAGAAAGATGGATAATAATCTTGGTAAAATATTATTCTCTGTTGCTTGCGCTTACCTGCTCTATTTTATCGCCGTTATTTGGCTGGTTCCCCTTCAGGCAACTGCACTGGCATTAATCTGTTTATTAGTTATTTTATGGAGTAATAGTGCGTTACCGCTGGGAGTGGTTTCATTACTACCGATAATTCTCTTTCCTGCTTTTGATCTTTTATCCACCAACGATGTCACGCGTAACTACAGCGAATCAACTATTTTTTTGTTTATCGGCGGGTTTTTAATAGCGATTGCGGTTGAAAAAACTGCACTGCATAAAGTCATCGCCAATAAAATATTAACGGTTTTTGCAAACACAATAACGGGTATGATCTATGCCCTTGCCTTAACCGCAGGTTGTCTCAGCGCATTTTTATCTAATACCACCAGTTGCCTGTTATTACTCCCGCTGGCACTGTTTTTGACTGAAGATGAGGGGCTAAAAAAACGCTTCGCATTAGCGATCTGTTACGGAACCAGTATTGGCGGCATTATCACTCCGATCGGCACACCCCCTAATTTGATTCTCTTTGGGCTACTCGGGCAGTTCGATTTAAAAAGCATCCCATTTATACAATGGGTTTTATTGGTGTTCCCCCTGGCATCAATTCTGTTTATATTTCTTGGCTGGGTACTTTCATGGGGAACAAAGCACAAACAGTTGGTGATACGGCAAACTAAACCGCAAGGGAATCTGAGCGCGGAGCAAAAAAAAGTAACAGCTGTCCTGCTCCTTTTAATCGTATTGCTTTTTATCAACTCGCCAATACAACCCTACTATGACGGGTTAGGTTTAAATGAAAAAGGCATTTTATTGTCGGCAGGATTAATCCTGTTTCTTCCGCCCCTGAATATCCTTAACTGGTCAGACAGCAAAAAAATTCCTTTTGAAATTCTGTTTTTATTTGGCGCCGGATTTTCTATTGCCCATGTTTTCACTACTTCAGGTTTAGCCGAGCAGTTAGCTTTTTTTCTGCAGACTTTTAGTCAGTTACCAACAATCCTATTGATTCTTTTGATCGCTGCGCTGGTCACCTTCACAACGGAAATAACCAGCAATACCGCGCTTATTTCCATGATATTGCCGGTTATTTACGCTCTCGGTCAGCAAAATGGCTTAGATACAAGATTGTTAATGATGACCGCAACTGTCTGTGCCAGTTATGCGTTTATGCTGCCCATTGCGACACCGCCAAATGCGATTGCCATGAGCTGCGGTGCTGTTGATGTGAAAAGTATGATTCGCTATGGTTTTTTATTAAATCTCTTTGCAATACTGCTGATTTCTATTTTCTCTTATAGCTACTGGCGCTTTTTTATTTAGGACTGTATAGAAAAAACGGATAACAGTTTCTGTAATAAAAACGGTCATTGAATTTTCCAAATTTAATTCAAGACCGTTTTATTAAAAGACAATTGCAGCCGCAGGTTTATGTTCAATTAACCTTACGGTTCCCCTGATGCAAAAAATCCCCCCGGAAAAAATGGCAATAATTCTGCTTATTGCAACAAAGAGTGATCCGGCGGTAGATGTTTGCTTATCCAGAGCACCAGTTTATGGCGAATATTAACCGATGTTTCCTGATCTTTTGCTAATGGCGAAACCAGTTTATCCTGCACTAATAAACGGTAAATACACTCCTGTTTATCCTTAGCTGAAGTGGTACCATCTATACCGGCATAACCGCGTTTTAATGCGTATGCAGCCCCTAACTTGATTGCATGTTGTAATAATTGAGATTCATTTTTAATTTTTTTCATCGAGTCACCCAATGTTATTAATGCCCTGGACGTAAAGCCCCTTCACAGTCAATATATCTTTAAAGCTCATCACCTCCGCTTTTATTTTACAAACTTCAAATACAACAAGCCGTGACCTGTCCTGTAATTATGAAAGCAATATATACCCATGTTATTTCAATATGCTTTGTCATCTTGAAGTCTCATGGGGATACAGGCAGGGCCAGTCTTTTATTTTATTGCTTATATTTTGCCAGCAGTGCTGATAAAGCCGCTTCATCCAAAATATCGATACCGAGATCTTGCGCTTTAGTCAGCTTTGATCCGGCTGCCTCGCCGGCGACAACTGTGCCCGTCTTTTTAGAAACACTACCGGCAACCTTTGCGCCTAAAGCCTGCAATGCATTTTTAATATCAGTTCGGGATAGACTGGCAAATGAACCGGTGATCACAAAGGTTTGTCCCAATAATGGCTGCTGTTGTTGTTCAACCGCTTTTATCTCCGGCCAGTGGATCCCGGCTGCAAGCAATTTATCCAATACCTCAATATTGTGCGCCTGGCGGAAGAAATAATAAACATGTTTAGCAACAATATCGCCCACATCAGCAACCTTTTTAAGATCTTCAACCTCCGCCTTTTTAACCGCTTCAAGGGTTTGGTAATGGTTGGCTAAATTATTTGCAGTCGCTTCACCGACCTCCCGGATACCTAAAGAATAAAGAAAACGAGCCAGTGTGGTTTGTTTACAAATTTGCAGCCGGTTAATCAACTTTTTAGCGGATACTTCGCCCATTCGAGGTAACGATGCGAGCTGCTGCGCCGTCAGGTTAAACAGATCCGCAGGATGTTCGATCATTTTTTGATCCACTAACAATTCGACAATTTTATTGCCTAATCCATCAATATCTAAGGCTTTACGGGAAGAGAAATGTTTAATTGCTTCTTTGCGCTGCGCTTCACAATACAGCCCGCCGCTGCAGCGTGTTACTGCCTCACCTTCAATACGCTCCAGCGAACTTTGGCAAACAGGACAAACTGTTGGAAAGAGTATCTCACGTGTTGTCCCGGGATCGCGTTTATCTGTTAAAACACGCGCAACTTGAGGAATCACATCCCCCGCGCGGCGTACCACAACTTGATCGCCAATTAAAACGCCTAAACGTTCTATTTCATCTTTATTATGCAGCGTGGCATTGGACACGGTCACGCCGCCAACAAAGACAGGTTTCAGTTTTGCAACGGGAGTAATTGCACCGGTGCGCCCAACCTGAAATTCGACATTTTCAACAACAGTGACCGCTTCTTCTGCAGGAAACTTATAAGCCGTTGCCCAGCGCGGCGCTCTTGCTACAAAACCTAAACGCTCCTGCAAAGCAATATCATCAACTTTATAGACCACACCATCAATTTCGTAGGCTAAAGCGGCACGTTTTAACTGCATGTTCTCATAATAAGCCTGACATTCTTGTTTACCGATAATGCGCTTAACTTCCTCTGAAACCGGTAAACCCCAGCCTTTTAACTGCTGGATACGCTCAAATTGACTGCCCGCCAAATCGCCTTCGAAAACACCCACACCATAACAATAAAAAGCTAACGGACGGCTGGCCGCAATTTTAGAGTCTAATTGCCGTAAACTGCCCGCGGCAGCATTACGCGGATTGACAAAGGGCTTTTCACCCGCGGCAAGCAAACCTTCATTGAGTTTGTTAAACCCCGCTTTCGGCATAAACACTTCGCCGCGCACTTCCAGCAAAGGCGGTATATTCTGCCCGCGCAGTTTTAGTGGCAGGTTGGCAATGGTTTTTACGTTTTCAGTAACATTCTCACCGGTTTGCCCATCACCACGTGTGGCCGCCTGCACTAATAATCCGTTTTCATAAATGATACTTGCCGCCAGACCGTCCAGCTTGGGCTCGATACAAAAAGCGCATGATTGATCAGAGCGCTCAATCGCCCGCTGTATAAAATCAGATAATGCCTGTTCGGCAAAAACATTATCTAAACTGAGCATAGGTATGCGATGGGTCACTTGTTCAAACTTACTTAATGCCAAACCACCAACTTTTTGCGTGGGAGAATTGACATTTACGTATTCAGGGTGTGCTTTTTCCAGGGCCAGTAACTGCTGAAATAAACGGTCATATTCACTGTCCGGTACACTCGGATGATCCTGCACATAATATTGATAATTATACTCTTCCAACAATGCTGTTAATGTTTGTATCTGTTTTTCTGTACTCATCTGTTTACCATATTTTTATTTTTCTTATAAAAAAACCCCGTAAAACGAGGTTTTATCTTACCACCAGCTTTTTAGCTCTAAACATAACGCATTAAACGTTTATGATCATCTCTAAATTGCTGCTCAGTAAAGGGTTCTCTGTTTTCATTTAATACCAGGCACTCAAATTCGTCGGTCATCTGCTGAACAGCAGTGAGCATCAAATCAAAGGCCTCTTTGACATTAATTTCCGGATTTGGCGCGACAACGAAGAAGGATATTCCCTCAGAGACAAATTGTTCCATATTATCAGGATCAAACACCCCCGGCGCCATCATATTGGCAATACTGAATAAAATAGGACCAGTCCCATCGGAGTTTAAATGACGATGAAAAAAAGCATTCTCACCAAATCTAAATCCAGAGGTTATGAAAAACTGCAATATCTCAGAGCCGCGTATCTGCGTTCCCTCTTTTGCAACAACATTGAAAACAAACACGTCCTCAGGCGCATTTTTTTGAGCCTCAGTGATAGATTGTCTCTTCTCCTCAGAATCAGTTTCCCCCTCCTGCTTTAAGGTAACAATTTTGCCCTGGCTATCAGCTTCCTGTCGTTCGAAAGAGTGTTCCCCTGAAAAGGTATCAAGGTCAGCATCGGAGAATCTGCCATCTGCACACTCCTGTTCATCAAAATCATCCTGTTCGCCGAAATTAATCGTTTCCATATCCTGATCATCTAATACTTTGGAAAAATCAATCTCATCCTGTTCATATTCCTCTCGCGGATGAGTGAACTCTAAATCGTCAATAATACCATTTTCAATACCGTGATTATTTTCTTTTTGTGAGGCGATCTTAGCCGCATGTTGTTTTTCTAAAAGCGCGGCTTTTTCTTTACGACTGATAAAATACCCATGAATTAATACTGCGCCAATGGCAAGTAAACCGATAAAAATAAGGATGGACTGAAAATGCTGCATGGTAAGTTCTCTTGATTGCAAGTATATATTTAGAAACTGTTAAACTACCCTGATTATAGTAATGCGTCTATAGATTGGCGTTTTTTTTTATTAAAACTGTTACACATTTTATACAAAGCGATTTTTTTTAGTTAGAATATTTTTCACGATAACTTAACAGAGTCAATCATGATCCAACAGCACCTCATAAAACAGCCCCTTTCCGGCTTAGGATACCTCCTTAAAGGAACAAAATTGCTCAGCCATCCTAAATTGCGCGTTTTTGTTTTAATTCCTCTGCTGATTAATATCATCATTTTTGCCAGCGCCTTTTGGTTTCTGTTCAGTACTATTATGCAATGGGTAGACAGTTATATCACAGGTCTACCGGAATTTTTAAGCTGGCTGAGCTATCTTTTCTGGCCCATATTGATTTTTACCATATTATTTGCTTTTACATTTGTGTTTGCCACCGTAGCCAATTTAATTGCCGCCCCTTTTAATGGTTTATTAGCAGAAAAAACGGAATTTTTATTAACCAACCAGTCCGCTGGCGATAGTGGTTTAAGCGATCTGCTTAAAGATTTACCGCGTATATTCAAGCGGGAATTACAAAAACTGGCTTATTTTTTACCGCGAATGCTGTTTTGCGGTGTATTGTTTTTTATCCCGGCGTTCGGGCAGATAGTGGCTCCTTTCATCTGGTTTGTATTTGCCGGCTGGATGATGGCCATACAGTATGCGGATTTTCCATTTGATAACCACAAAATTTCTTTTGCAACAATGAAAACCTCCCTGAAACAGCGTCCGGGGAAAAACCTGACTTTTGGTATGCTGGTGAGTTTTTTGACTACCATCCCGATCATAAACTTTTTTATTATGCCCATTGCGGTCTGCGGGGCGACCGCTTTCTGGGTAGATTTATACAAAGATGAATTAACCGGCCAGGAGATAAGCGCAAACAGATAATCAAAAACCACACTGTTTAACAATAAACAGTGTGGTTAAGACACAAATGCAGAGCAAATCAGGCTTGATTGAGCATCCTATACAGAGTGGTTGAATCAAGTTTTTCTATAAAGGGCTCATAATCAATCCCTTTTTCGAGAATAAACTCAGTGACCAACTCTTTTACCATCTGCAGCAATTCATTTGGATCCCACACTTTTTCCAGGAAATTATCCAGTTTGGCATTGTTAATTGCCCTGATAGTATCTGCTTGTGTTGCCAGGCCGGTTAGCAGTAATTTTTTGGTTCCTAGAAAACGACTATCCTGGGCCACTTCAGTGAGTAACTCAACACCTGATTTCTCCGGCATAATATGATCCGAGATAATCAATGCGACATATTCCTGCTGCGCATCGAACTCTTCTAATAACTCTAAACACTCAAAAGCAGATTCACATTCTTCAATGTTAAACATGTCACTAAAGTACTCAAGATCACGACTGACCGATTCTAATACTTCACGTTCATCATCAACACAAATAATATTGATTTTATCCATTTTGTCTCCCCTGGCACCTCAAATTAACACGTAATGACTTATACCAATCTGACTAATTATCTGCCCATTTATACTTGTTAAAATAAATGCCAGCTTCGTTATTGATTTGATTCAGAACGCCCTGTTCTTCACCACTTTATGGCCAGCTAAAGCTGTTCAAAATCGTTCCATTCGATTTTGTGCTATTAGAATAACTAGTAACTGCAATCAATGCCTTACTTTCATTCATTTTTTCTTACGCCTAAACAGATCACTTAATTAATCAGTTTGATATTATCCGATAAAATGACTTTTATTAAGAATGTACAACATTGCATAAGCGATGAGTACACCGACAATACCGAGAATAACACCGATTTTTGCCATCTGTTTTGTTTCAATATTACCCGATGCGTAAGCAAGGGCATTAGGCGGTGTACTGATAGGTAATGACATGCCTAAGGATGCGGCAAAAGTAACCCCCAGAATTAATACCACCTCTCCACCATAAGGTAGTAATGATTGCATCGATGCTCCCAGCGCAGCAACTAACGGCAGTAGTAAGTTTGCCGCCGCCGTGTGAGAGATAAAGTTAGCCATAACTAAACATAATACAGAAGCGCCAGTTATCAATAATAGAGGGTGGAAATTGGCAAAAGGTATTGCAGCAACTGCATTTTTAGCCAGACCTGATTCATCAAGTGCGACACCTAATGCAATACCACCGGAGACAAGCCATAACACATCCCAGGATATCCTCTTTAAATCATCTTTGTTAATAATCTTAAATATCACAAACACTGCAACAGGGATTAAAGCGACAACGTAGGAGTTCATGCCGTGAATATCGCCCATTAGCCATAATAAAATAGTCAGGATAAAAGTGACATAAACTGTGATCGCTTTTGGCGTTTTTAAAAACTTGCCTTTAATAGTCAGGTTTATCTGCTCTGTCGATGTCGGGAATAATTTAATCAATAATAACCAGGCAATGAATAACAGCACTGCCACAAAGGGTACACCAAAGACCATCCACTGCCCGAAAGAAACACTGTTTTCATTCACCAAATACTTCAATGCGATGGCATTAGGCGGTGTGCCAATGGGGGTTGCTATACCGCCTATATTCGCAGCAATAGGGACAGATAATGAAAAAGCAACCTTGCCTAAATCCTGTTTTGCAAGTAAAGCAATAACCGGTGCTAAAATTGACAACATCATCACTGTGGTTGCCGTATTACTCATAAACATGGAAAAGATGGCGGTTATTATCATCAATCCGAGCATCACATATTTAGGGTTAGTGCCGAAAGGTTTCAATAATACACGGGCGAGGTTAATATCTAACCTGTATTTAGTGGCCGCCATTGCCAAAAAGAAGCCGCCTAAAAAAAGCATAATAATCGGAGAGGCAAAGGTTGCCATAATGGTTTTATGGCTGATTAAATGCCCTAAATCCGGGCTCGCAGTTTTGGCAAACCACAGGCCCTTATCGGAAATTAACAACAGCTCAGAAACAATAATGACTACCGAGGTCGCGAAAATAGGTATCGGCTCCAATATCCAGCAGAGTGTTGCCATAGCAAAAATAGCAATCACACGTTGCTCCACCGATGTCAGTCCGACGATAGCAAAACTATCACTTGGCAACAGCAGGATAATGAGCGGGATAATAACCGGCAAGATATACTTTAAGTTTTTAATTATCATAGTGTTAACTTTTCATTTTAAATAAAATGATTGTCTACTAACCCTGATAAAAAAAAGTGAATCAGATCACTTACAAATAAAAAAGCCTTTTTGAATATGCAAAAAGGCTTTGTGGATCACTTTACGAGGTAGATTTTTACTGTGCTAATGCTTTGCTTACTTTTTCATACAGATCTATCGCTAAATCATCAATTTCAAGCAAACGGTTTAACTGTTCTTTGATTAAACTTTTACGATTTTCATCCAAACGTTTGAACTGAATTAAAGGTGTAATCAAACGCGCGGCAACCTGCGGATTCTGCTTGTTTAATTTGATTAACTGCTCAGTTAAGAAGCGGTAACCACTGCCATCCTGCGCGTGGAAATGATAAGGGTTGTGTTGTGCGAATCCGCCGACCAATGAACGTAATCGATTCGGATTATTGAAATCAAAACTGCGATGATTAAACAGAGCCTGGACATTATCCAATACACCGGGATGATCCACACTGGCCTGCAGCACAAACCATTTATCCATCACCAGGCCATTAGCAAACCACTTATTTTCAAAATCCTGCATTACACTCTCACGACATGCAAGCAACGCACTGTTGGCTGCCACTAATGCCGCTAAATGATCGGTCATGTTATTACAGTTATTAATCTGCTTTTGCACCAACTCATCAGCCAGACCGGGATCTGCTTTAGCTATAAACAGTAATGCAAGATTCGCCAGTTTACGCTTGGCAATATTCTCAACATCAGGCGTATACTCACCGGACACCTGATGGTTATGATAAACACTGACAAACTCATTGTGTAAACAAACAGCCAGCTGTTTGAGCATAAATTCACGCGCCAAATGCAGCGATTCAATATCAACCTTATCAAACAACTCCATTGCCCCGCTTTCCGTGACAAACTCGAACATATCTGCAATCAGAGAGGGATCTAGCTGTTCGTTTAATAATACCGTCCTGAACCCCTCTATAAACAGTTCGGGCAGCTGCATCTCCTTTTGCTGCTGGGTACATGCCACATTTTTAACCAGATACTTATTAAATAGGGTCTGCCCTGCATCCCAACGCGAAAACTCATCACTGGCGAAATTAACCAGATGTAAAAGTTGCTGATCTGTATAGCCATATTGATATTTAACCGGTGCAGAAAAACCGCGAAATAGCGAAGGAACCGGTTTTTCACTGACGTTATCAAACACAAAAGTCTGCTCGCTGTGAGTTAAACTCAGTATCTTGCTGGTTTTATTATCACCTAAATTCAGAGCCTGACCAGTTTCACCTAATAATTCAATATCAACGGGAATATGCAGTGCCTGTTTTATTTTTTGATCAGCCGTTGGCGGCGTTTTCTGCTTAAAGGTAATTTGATAACTGTTTTTATGCTCATCAAAATAATCGCTGACATTCACCTGCGGCGTACCCGACTGAGAGTACCAGCGTTTAAACAAACTCAAATCAATGTTACTGGCATCCTGCATAGCGGCGATAAAATCATCACAGGTAACAGCTTGTCCATCAAAACGTTCAACGTACAACTGCATGCCCTGCTGAAAAGCTGTCTCGCCTAATAGGGTATGCAGCATGCGGATCACTTCCGAGCCTTTTTCATACACGGTCAGGGTGTAAAAGTTATTCATCTCCATGACCGAAGCCGGACGAATAGGATGTGACATAGGGCCTGCATCCTCAGCAAATTGATGATTACGCAAGGTTTTAACATTGGCAATACGATTGGCACTGCGGCTGCCGAGATCGGAACTGAACTCCTGATCACGGAAAACGGTTAAGCCCTCTTTCAGACTTAACTGGAACCAGTCACGGCAAGTGATGCGGTTACCTGTCCAGTTATGAAAATATTCATGCCCTATTACAGCTTCAATACCCAGATAATCCTGATCCGTTGCACTTTCTGAATTAGCCAGAACAAATTTAGAGTTAAAGATATTCAAGCCTTTGTTTTCCATCGCACCCATATTGAAAAAATCCACGGCAACAATCATATAAATATCTAAATCATATTCCAGATTAAAGCGCTGTTCGTCCCATAACATCGATTTTTTCAAAGAAAGCATGGCGTGAGCCGTTTTATCTAAATTACCCTGATCAACAAACAGTTCCAGCGCAACTTGACGGCCGCTTTTTGTGGTGAAGGTATCTTTTAAACAGTCAAATTGACCGGCAACTAACGCAAAAAGATAAGCCGGTTTAGGGAAAGGATCGGCCCAGCTGACCCAATGACGGCCATTTTCCAGATCGCCCTGGTCAACGCGGTTACCATTTGATAACAGATAGGGATATAAAGATTTATCGGCACTTATTTTGGTGGTAAATTTAGCCATCACATCGGGGCGATCTAAATAATAGGTGATGCGGCGAAAACCTTCGGCTTCACATTGCGTACAAAAAGCACCGCCTGACTTATATAAACCTTCGCAGGAGCTATTCGCCAACGGGTTGATTTCCGTATGAATTTCCAGCGTAAATGTCTGCGGCAGATTAAATAACTCTATGCCGCCTTCAACTAACTGATAATCCTGATGGGCATTACCATCAACAAGCAGCTTGTTAAGCTGCAACTGTTCACCAAATAAAAACAGGGGTTTATCCAGGGCTGATACACGTGACACTGCGCTCACCGCGATAACCTGAGTATTGCTGTCATAAAGCGCAAACTCCAGATCGATACTTTTTATTTCATAATCGGAAACTTGATAGTCTGAAAGATGTTTTTCTTTAGGATTATTTTCTACTGTATTTTCGTTCGAGGAAATTTGACTCATTGTAAGGCACTCTTTTTACGACTCATTGATAACACTAATATACAAGAACGCTCAGAGAATGCTAAGCCCATATCTACAAACAGAAGAAAAAAATTATTCTGTTTGTTTCTGCAGAGCCAATCTCATATTTATCACCCCTTCTTCCATATCTCTAAGCACAACAAAACCTAATTTTTTAGATAAACTCGCCATACCGACATTTGAGAGCATGGTCATTCCGCTGAGATAAGTTGTGCCTTTGGCTTTTTGATACTGAATAAGCTTTTCCAGCAGAATCTGCCCCAAGCCTAATCCCTGCAGATCCGAGCGTACAATCATAGCAAATTCAGCCTCTATATTATCGGGATCGATGGTGGCGCGAATAACCGCCAGCGTTTCCTGCTGTTCAGATTCATTAAAACGTACGGCAATAAAAGCCATTTCCCGTTCGTAGTCTATCTGGGTTAACATTGCCATCTCTTCATGGCTCATTTTACCGCGCTGTGAAAAATAACGTTTATAACGATCTTCTGCACTTAAAGCCGCATCAAAAACCTGGTGGCGCGCTTCATCTTCAGCTCTGATTGGCCGGATTAGGATCTGCTCGCCATTTTTAAGCTGCGCCCTTTCCTCTAACTGCTTCGGGTAAGGACTGATTGCGAACTTGTTTTGAGTGCAGACTTCAGAGTGTAAAAGATGCATCTGGCTATCTAAAATAGTCACCTTTTTGCCCGTCACCAGCACCGGATTAAGATCTAAATCGATGATCTCGCGATTATCCAGTAACATCTGTGAGATTTTAGTGAGCATTAAACACACCGCGTCCATATCAAAGTCCTGAGCGGCTTTTTTTACCTTGATCTTTTTCTCTTTAATACCCTGAATCATCAAATAACGTGCTAACGCCATGTTTAACGGCGGTAAAGCAACAACGGCATTATCCAGTGTGGTGTACAGCTCGCGGGCATCACTCTCCTGCGAGACAGCAATAACAGGACCAAATATTGGATCTTGTTTAATCATCACCCGTAATTCCAAGCCGAGACCACTTGCGACCATTTTCTGCAATGTGAAACCGCTTAGCCGGGCATCGGGTAGTAAAGTTTTAACCCGCTTTGTGATTGCTTTTAACGCCAAATCTAATTCATGTTCGCTGTTAATGTTTAACATCACGCCATGGACAAGGGATTTATAAACAATATCAGGCGAGTTAATTTTGACTGCCAGAGGAAAACCGATTAATTTTGCTTTATTCAAGGCTTCTTCTGCGGAGCTCACCTGCACTGTTTTCACGGTATGAAGGTGATAGGCTTCTAATATCGGTTTGGTCTGAAAGGTATTCAGTTTTGCCGAGAGAGAGTCGGGATTAACCAAGGCTTTAATAGATTGCGAAGCAGCAGGAAGATCATAATACAGATTATCCGGGATACTGGTGGGCGTTTCCATCAGCAGTTTTTTGTTACGACGGTACTGGACGAGATGCATAAACGCCGTAATAGCCCCTTTAGGGGTTCTGAGAGTGGGAATTCGCGCTTTTGCAAATAATCTTCGCGCAGGTTTGGCCGCTTCTTCCCCCGTCCAGTTGGTAAGCAGGTTAACCTGTTTGCGTTTAGGGTGTTTTTCAATTACGGCAAGAATTGCCTGTGCTGTCCCTTCACTGTCGGATAACGCGGAAGGTGAATGCATAATTAATATTGCATCAGCCTGCCCGCTGTCCATTAAAATAGTTAAGGCGCTGGCATAACGTTTAGGATCAGCATCGCCAATCATATCGATAGGGTTGTTACGCGACCAGTTAGTTGGTAAACAACTGTCAAGCCGGGTTATTAAACCATCGTCCAGCTCGGCGAGACGCCCCCCCGCAGCCATTAAATCATCCACAGCTAAAACGCCTAAACCACCTCCATTGGTAATGATCGCTAAACGTTCACCATGCAGATAATTTGCATATGCCAATGTCTCTACTGCAGCAAATAATTCATGCAGATCATAAACACGCAGCATACCAGCCCGTTTAAAAGCAGCATCATAAACACTGTCATGTCCATATTTGCCATTGCTGTGTAAAGATGCGGCTTTTGCCCCCGGCAGCGAACGACCTGACTTAATCACCAGAACAGACTTATGCTGAGAGATTGCCCGCGCCGCAGATAAAAATGCACGCGCATCGGCGATGCTATCCATGTATAGCAGGATTGATTGGGTTTTACTATCACGGGCTAAATAATCCAATAATTCAGCAAAACTGATATTCCGTGCGTCACCTAAGGAGATAAAAGCGGAAAAACCGATCTCTTTACTGTTTGCCCAATCTAATACAGTTGTGCAAACCGCGGCAGACTGGGAAATAAAGGCAATATTACCCTGCAGCGCATTGCAGTGGGCAAGGCTTGCATTTAACTGAGCAAAGGGATTGATAATACCTAAACTGCTCATGCCTAACAGGCGTATACCAAGGGCTTTCGCCATTTGATAAATTGTCTCTGCTATTTTTTTGTCGTTCTCAGTGGTGACCACAATCGCGCTTTTACAGTCTTTTTGGGCCAGGGCCTGCAAAATAGTCGGGATACGACATTCATTGGTGCAGATAATCGCCAGTTCAGGGGGGATCGGTAATTGATTTATACTTTTATAAGCAAGTACGCCGTGGACTGCAGGGTATTTTGGCGAGACCGGCAGGATCGGTCCGTTAAATCCGCCGGATAAGAGGTTATTCATGACCAGGTATCCGGCACGGTGCGGCGCGACAGAAGCACCAATTACCGCGATCGACTTTGGATTAAAGAACGCTTTCAGTGTTAATAAGCTCATGAAAAGTAACCCCAAGACATTGTAAAGGTTAACAGTTTACCCCCGGAGCATTTTTATGCTTTTATTTTCTTTTTAAAATAAGAGATTTATCCTGTAATTTTTACTGTTAAGCAGCGTGCACCTTCCGGCATTCTGATTACGGGCGTTATGATTGCAATAGCGCTACCTAACGCGTATAAACCACATCTGAATTTGTATCAGCTCTATAATTGGAATGTTTAGTGTCTTACCGTCAAGAAATCAATAAAATTATCAAATTAAGCGTCCCTATTTTTATTGCGCAATTTGCGCAAACTGCGATGGGGTTTGTGGATACTGTGATGGCCGGAGGTGTCAGTGCTGATGATCTGGCGGCCGTTGCTATTGCTTCGAGCATCTGGCTTCCCTGCATTTTATTTGGTGTTGGCGTGTTAATGGCGCTTATTCCCCTTACCGCACAAGCCCATGGTGCAAACGATACGGCTGGCATTCCCGGCATTGGCCAGCAGGGACTTTATTTGGCATTATTAATCACTTTACCAATATCTCTGGTTCTATATAACGCCGGTTATCTTATCGACATTATGCAAATCGAACCTGTTTTAAAGGATATCACCATTCGCTATCTGCATGCTGTTTTAGCAGCAGCGCCGGCATTTTTATTATTTCAGGCACTGCGAAATTACGTTGAGGGTTTATCACTCACCTACCCGGCAATGGTGATCGGTTTTATCGGATTAATTGTCAATATTCCCCTTAACTGGATTTTTGTATACGGTAAATTCGGTCTGCCGGCAATGGGCGGCGCAGGTTGTGGCGTAGCCACCACTATCGTGTATTGGATTATGCTCTTTGCGCTGATTATTTATGTCCTTTATGCTAAAAAACTTCGCCACTACCCGCTGTTTACCTCTTTTGCTGCGATTGACTGGAAAACACAGTTAGCGATTTTCAGATTGGGCCTGCCGGTGGCAGTTGCATTATTTTTTGAGGTCACTATTTTTGCAGCCGTCGCGATTTTAATTGCCCCCCTCGGCGCAGGCATCGTCGCAGCACATCAAATTGCAATCAACTTTTCCAGCATGATATTTATGCTCCCGATGAGCATCGCCAATGCGGTGAGTATCCGAGTGGGTTTCAACCTAGGGAAAGCCAGCAGAAAACAAGCTAAAAATGCCAGTTATGCAGGTTTTACAGTAGGGTTAACCCTTTCTATGTTCACTGCATTATTAACCCTTACCTACAAAGAAGAGATTGCCCTGCTTTACACTAACGATCAGGAAGTAATTGCATTAGCCGTCACTCTCATCGTTTTTGCCGCTATGTATCAGTGTATTGATGCCGCGCAAGTAATCGCGGCAGGAGCACTGCGGGGATATAAAGAGATGATGGCGATATTTGCATCGACTTTTGTTGCTTATTGGCTGGTCGGGTTACCCCTTGGTTACACTCTGGGAATGACAGATATTCTGCTGCCGGCGCTTGGTGCAAAAGGATTCTGGATTGGTATCACCGCGGGTTTAAGCGTTGCCGCTATTTTATTAGGGCAACGTCTTTATGTAGTGCAGAAGTTATAATGAAGTGAGCTGATATTATGAGGCCTGTGCAACCTCAGTAATACTTCTTTGGTAAGATTTTTCAATTAAATCCGGGTCTTTTGCAGCCTCTGTTGATAGAAACTGTACTTTGGGGTATATCCCATATCTACCGTAATCTAAACGATCGGCATCCCAGCAGGTGCCGATCGTAGGATCTTCCGACAACTCATGAAAGGCATGCTTTTCACATGCCTCCACTAACAATTTAAATTCCTGTTCGCTTAAAAAAGAAAACAGCTCTTTATTTTGTTTTATAAAAAAAGCACCCGCGGGTCCATGCTCCGGCTCTTTCCCGTCGTACACCGAGCAGCAGTCGTGAAGGTAACAAAACAACTGCACAACGGTCTTATTGGCCTTCGTTTTCGGGATCAAAATCTGTGCATTTTCCCAAACACGATCCCAATGTGCAGGCCCATTCTCAGCTGATAAATTACCATGATAGCGATTCATCGCTAACTTTTTTATACAAGCTATATTATTCATATTTAAGCCACCTATTAATTAAAAAACAAACCAGATAAGTCATTCATTTCAATACCTTTAACTGCTTTTCCTATATAAATAAAAAATGACTTAATTGTCTTAAAAATAATTAAAACCCTATCTAACAAGGATATATTTTGACTTAATTTTTACCATGAGAGAAGTAAAATAGCGAGGTAATGTGATCGCGGGTCACGTTTTTATATAAAATAAATACAACGCCACAAATATCAACAAAAATCAAAAACATTCGCTAGATTCAGAAGATATAACACATTGTTTCAGGAATTTTTTTATCTAAGTGGCAATGAATGGTAAGTCTGATTTTAATCGCTGTTTAAGTAATTAACCTCAATTCTGGATAAGCAAATCGATACAGCACCGTTATTTTCGCGTATCTCTGCGTTAAATCATCTCCCAATAGCCAGCTATTGCTTCGATGATTTGCCTTGAACTACACAAAACTAACAGCACTGTATAATGCAAATCTTTAATATTTTGATATTAAAGGTAATTTCGATTCCATTATCCCGAGTTGAGGTCAATTATAGAAGCAGGTCATTGGGTCTGTCGTAAAACAGAACAAAATCGAAGGGGGGAGAACAGGGCAAAATGGTTGCCACAAAATATTCTATTTCAACACTCAGCGGTGCCCCATCCTATTAAGCAGAGCCGCTCTGTATTTAACCTGCCAAGCTCAATAAAAACGGTCTGTCAGCAACCTCTACTGATGACCATACTTTTTCAAATCCGCCACGTTTGTCCACCAGTAATACACTTTCAAATGCATTTTCGTGCTCCGTTAACCATTGCCGTACGATAGTGATTAGCTCAGCTTCAGGCTCGGCTCTAAAAGTCCTTATACCGTTCATTGCAATTTTTTTTACTTTAAAATCCTGCATCAAATCCAGTGCATCATAAATAATGATTTGCATTTTTTCGTAGTTACAACCGGCGGCCTGTGATTTAAGATCTACGAAAATATAATTGGGTAAACCAAGTTCTGCAGAGACTTTGTACAGACAAAAAGAGGTGTTCCAGGGATAATTTTTCCTCTGCATTCCCCTGCCCTTAAAAGGCGGAGCCGCTGCCTTTATCCATTTAGATGAAAAACACCGTCATTCATGGCGGTGATGAAAATCATTGATGCGAAGCATTAACGTTACTTAGGTCTATTTTGTTGCTCGATATAAGTCGTCAGGGCATCTAGCGCAGCACCGCCACATGATCCGGCAAAGTAACTGGGAGACCATAA
>NZ_JBFGZY010000032.1:0-28830 GCF_041586535.1 Psychromonas sp.
ACCTTGCCCTACGGGGCGCTAGCTCGAAAACCAGTGCTGCGTTGCACCAATCGAAAAGGGAATAACCATTACCTCATGTTGCGTCTTGCTCTGGTCTCCGAGCTCGTGCCTGACAAAGCATTTTGAAGTAACATGGGTATAACGGTGGGATTTGGCGGGTATAACTATTGCGCTGAACCTGCATCAAAACAGGCTCCCGTAATAGATAAAATACGCAGCAGAGCAATCTGTTTTGGATCTGGCTTCTGACAGTCACTTTAAAAAGGGTAACGGTTTGATTGCTCAAAAGCTGCTACAGTCTCTGCTAAAAACAATCACTATTAAGATTCAATTACCTCGACTAATGCTTCAGCAACGGTTCTTATTTGTGATTTCTGTAAACCTGCAACATTGATTCTGCCATTCGCTGTACCGTAGATGGCAAATCTTTCCCGTAAGAGAATCATTTGCTCAGCGGTTAATGGCAGCATAGAGAACATCCCCTTCTGTTGGGATATAACCTGAAGAGAAGGTGGCGCATTAAGCTCCAGAAAAGCACTTCCCAACGCTTTACGAACATCATTAATACGGCTTCTACACTCAGTCAGTTCGTCAAACCAGGCTTGTTGTTGCTCAAACAAAAGGGAAGCAACGGCTGCCCCATGCTCAGGAGGCATTGAGTAATTAGCGCGGGTAATGCGCTCTAATACTATGCGGATATTCTGCAGCTGTTTTGAATCATTAGTAACGATCATCGCTGCCCCGGTTCGTTCACAATAAAGGCCCATATTTTTGGAACAGCTGGCCGCAACTAAGACCAAATCCAGCTGTTCAATAAACAACCTTAGCCCTGCCGCATCTTCTTCCGGGTTAACTCCGAATCCTTGATAAGCCATATCTATAAGCGCAATAACACCTTTGTTTTTACAAAAATCAGCGAATGCCTGCCATTGCCCTAACGTCGGATCGATGCCCGTCGGGTTATGACAACAGCCATGAAGCAGGATAATATCCCCTTCTCGGGCATCTTTCAGATCAGCGAAACAGGCATTGATATCGAGTTCTCCCTGCTTTTGCTGCCAGCGAAAATGCTCAACCTTTAAGCCTGAAGCTTCCATTATTGGCTGATGATTGATGTAACCCGGGTCGGTATTCCAAATCGTTGCATGTGGAGACGCACAGGAAATAAAATCAGCCAATACCCTTAATGCACCGGATCCGCCTACGGTTTGTATCGTGCACTGACTATTAAGCTTCTCACTGTTACCAAGTAAAAATTGGGCTATCTGATCATTAAATTTAGTGTTCCCTGATAGTTGTTTATAAGCTTTCGATTCCGCTTTATTAGCCAACTGCTGTTCAGCATCCTGCACTACCTGCATCACCGGTGTTTTACCTGATTCATCCCGGTATACACCAACCAGCAGATCTATCTTATCCTCACGCTGGTCGGCATGAAATTGGTGCAGAAGGCTCCATAAAGGATCCGCTTCCAATTGAGGTAATTTTCTTAACATGTTTATTTCCTTCATATTTTTTAAGAACGGTTAGATAAAATAACGCCAAGGGTGGTAAGGGATATTCCTATTAGAATAGCCATTGACAGCGGCTCATTGAAAACGGGAACGGCCAGCAAGGCGGTGACTCCTGGAGAAAGTGAGCCTATGACGGATGACTTTGCCGGACCGAGATGATGCACTGCATATGAGTAACCAATGATCGCGATAAAACCTGCTCCTAACCCCTGGACCAAAATAAAAGGAAGTGCTTCCGATAAACTAAATGAGCCAAAATTGCTGGTCATTAACCCGGAGGCCATTAGCGCCAGTATGATAAAAAAAGAGCTGATGGACAGGATAATCGTGATACTGATCGCATCGATTCCCGCTCGCCTGATACCCAGTGTAAAACCAGCCCAGACAAAACTGCCGCAGAATAAAAATGCAACACCGCGCAGGATATCCGCAGAAATTTCTTCCGACTGTCCCAATATCATCACCATTACTCCACTCATAATGAGCGTTAGCGTGAATAGCTGCTTTTTTGAAATAACCTGGCGATAGCAACAGCAGGTTAAGATAGCGACAAAAAAAGGTGGTGTTCCCGCCAGAATTGATCCCATATAGGCTGTTGGCGCCGTTTTCGCGCCCAGGGCCGCAAAGAAGAAAAAAGGTAGACCGCCGAGCATAACAAGGAATAGATCAGAGAGTCGAATTCGCTTAATTTTTTTAAGGCGAGACGGTAGCATAGGTAGCAATAATAGTACTGGTATGGCAAATCGAATAAGCGCCACGTCAGCCATTGTGAGGGAGGAGCCATTTATCGCACGTACAGTAAGTGAAAAACCGGACCAGATAAATAATACAGCCGTCATAGCCAAATAACCCGCTACCATTGGAGAAAAAAAGTAAGGTTCTGACTTAATTTCGGGTGTTTGTTCGGCCTGTTCCATAAAGGTATATCCTTAAGTTAGCGGTTAAGATCAATACAGATATTATCAATCAAAATGAGTGATTGATTCTGGCAAACGAGCCTGTAAAATTGTATTTATTAGCAGATACCACTAATATATCGGTTAATGTTAACTTAATTAGCCAGGTTTAATCATGGACAGAATTGATCAGCACATGCTGATGATTATTCAGCAGGAAGGTCGCTTATCGACTGCAGATTTATCAGATAAAGTCGGTTTGTCCCCCTCCCCCTGTGCAAGGCGATTAAAGCGCCTGGAGGAAGAAGGTTACATCGTAAACTATCAGGCTAATTTAAATAAAGCGAAAATAGGCATAGCGATGACTTTTTTTGTTGAGGTCAGTTTAAACAGCCATCAGGCTTCGTCCATTGATGAATTTGAGCTGGTAATTGCTGACATGAAAGAAGTTATTAACGGCTATATTGTTTCCGGCGCTTACGATTACCTATTGGAAGTTGTGAGTCCGGATTTGGCTGGATTTGAATTATTTACCAGAAAGCTGCACAGAGTAAAAAGTGTTAAAGATATTCATACCCATCTGTCGATAAGGCAAATAAAAACCAAAAGCCCATTGCCTATTTACAAGAGTTAAGCAGCACCCAATTAAGCCGATAGAAAAAGTTTCACATGAAACAAATTGATGTTTATTGAATTTATTTACCTGGGGCTGTTGAAGCTTTTGTGCAACAAGACGGCTGATTGATAAAGCCAGCTTGCTGCTCAGGTTCTGTGAATTTGCGTCATATTATTAACTGTGAATAGTTCAACCAGCTCTTGGCCAGCAGCCAAAAATCCTTTGCAGTGTTTTGAATCAGCATGTTGTTCAAGCACAGCTTCCGGTTCCCAAATCTCAAAAAACAGAAATGCACTCTTCGTCCGGTACACGGATGATATACAGCAGACTCCTTAATGGAGATTTTCCATATCCTCAGGTGCATATATCTGCCCATTAAAAGCAATATACACACCAGCGCTCAGGCACTGAGCTGCGATCGTTGCACAGCCAAGATTGAAACCGGCATCATTAGGGGAAAAACCTTCCAGTGGAATCATCGAACCGGTAAAAATAATAACTTGTCCGTGATTATCCGGTAATAAGCTTTGTAAATAACGGGCGCTGGAAAACAGGGTAAAAGTGCCGTGGGTGACGACATGCCTGCCGTTTTCATTTTCGATAACCGCATCATACACCGCATGGATATCTTCCCTGGTAATATCACGGCTGTCTTTCATGCATATTTCGCTGACCTCTATTTTTGAACTTCCCATTCTCGCGTATTTATCTAAAAAGGCGGCAAGCACGCTTTTTTGATGTGGCATGGTAGTGCATTTATCGATGTCATAATAAGAATCAATTGTTCCGCCGGTGATAATCAGTTGGATTTTTTTAATAGCAGTTGAGATCATTACTCTGCCCTTCTTGAAGTTAACGGTGGCTGTTACTCTAAGATATTATCGCTATGAAATAAATTTCGTAAAATAGTGCACTGGTATTAAAGTATTTGCATTAAGTGCTTCACTTTACGAAGGTTGCTGGTTAATGTGTTGTTTTATAGTGTATTTTTAGGGGGTAAATATGAGTTTAGGCAGTAATTTAAGGTATCTATGTTCATTTCAACCCTCTATCGCCAGTGTTTGTCGCGATCTTGCTATCAACCGGCAGCAGTTTAATCGCTATTTACGGGAAGAGAATTATCCGCGAGGCTACAATTTAAAACGTATATGCGACTACTTTAATACCACGGAAGCGCAACTAAACCTCTCTCAAAAAGCCTTCCAGACCAGTTATAAATCAGCAGATAAAACTGCCGATAAAAACTTTCAACTTGTTGGTTCCGCATTAAAAATATTGAATGAAAAGAGTGCCGGTAATCTTGATAAATACCTCGGCTACTATTACGAATATTATTATTCAATGTCCTGCCCTACGCGAATTTTACGTGGACTGGTGAGCCTGAAAAAAATTGAAGATGCTGTTTATTATGAACGTTTTGAGCGACTTGCTGAGCAGGATGACGGCGGGCCAATAAGTTATTGCCACTACAAAGGCTTGGCTTTATTTTTAAATGAACGCATCTTTATGGTCGATTATGAAAGTATCACCAGCAATGAAGTGGCTGAAATTATTCTTTATCCAAGTTTTAAACAGAAGGTATCAATACTCGAAGGGTCTTTAATTGGTGTTTCTGCAAGCGCAGCAAGACAGCCTGTAACCCGGCATATCGTCCTGGAGTATATCGGCAGCGCTATCAGCCTTAAAAAGAGATTAAAAGATTGTTACCTATACCCTCCCAGTTCAGACCTTATCCCTGGAAATATTAAGTCCAGGCTTACTGCGCCTGAAGAAACTCAGGAAAGGAAGAGGATGCCTGTCAGTTAAAACGGGTGAAACATCCTCACGGTTATTCCGGGTTTCTGCTTCATCGTACGTTGCCCGGAAAGCAAGCTTGGTTTTTGCGTTTAGCTCCACAGTGGGGGCTAAACGCGCCGGGTGCCGATTAACTTGCATTGTCTTTCTTATGACTGTGCTCTAACACCTCATCTACCCAACTTAGCGCAGCCGACACCGCTGGAAACCCTATTGTACTGGTGAGAATAAGTACAGCGTGCTGTATTTCCTCAGCTGTTGCGCCTGCGTCAACAGCCTGTCGCGTGTGGCTGTGGACCGCCCCTTCAGATCGAATTGCCGCTGCAGCGGCAAGCTGGATCAGGTGTCCCGTCTTGTCATTTAGAGGTCCTGCTTTGCGTACTGCGCTGCCCAGATTTGAAAGCGCGTCGCTGATCTCGGGATATCTTTGTTTTATCGATTGATAATGGCCGGGGAGTCCCCCTTTATCAGTTGCCATACCTTTCTCCTTAATGTTTGTTATACCAATTCCGTTAATTAGATGATCTATTTAGGCGTAGGAAAAATCGATGAAAGCAAGGCATTGATTGCAGTAACTAGTTGTTCTAATTGCAAAATTAATAACGCAGCTAGCATTCATTTTAACAAGCATAAATGAATAGATAATTATCGGATTTGGTATTAAACAGCCTCCAAAAGTTCAAACCTTAGCACTTTCTCCAAATTGTCATTTCCGAGAGAGTATGCTGAAACTTTCGTTGCGTTTCGCGGATAACAAAGGGGATCTCTTTGACCGCAATCAGTTCAAATTTAGCGCCGAGAATGTCAGTTAATCCGTCCAGGGTAGTGAAGTTCTCACCATTTACCTTTACGCCGCCCAACCACTTATCTTTGTTCGTATACTCTTCCAGCCAGGTATAGGGCGAGGTGATAATCAGATAGCCGCCGCTGTTAAGGCGTTGCTCAATACTGGTAAGAAAGTGTTTAGGCTCATTGAGGCGATCAATCAGATTTGACGCATAGATAAGATCATATCCTGAATATTGTGCTTTCAGGTTACAGGCATCTCCCTGCATGAAATTGACCCTATTGAGCAGAAGTTCATAACCCAATTGTGTTATAGAGATACTCTTAAACTCAACCAGCTCCCCTTCCGTAGCGATAGCATAGCGTTTTTCACCATGTTCGCTTAATTCATAGGCCTGCTGAATAAACCGGGCTGAAAAATCAATACCATCGACATGAGCAAAGGTTTTGGCTAACTCAAAAGTGGCGCGGCCAACAGAGCAGCCAATATCCAATGCTTTGCCGGTGTTGATCAGTTGTATCTCCTGCAGACATTGCTGTACAGCATTGACACAAAAATTGGGCACAGAGAAGTATTCAGCCCCATAGTGAAATTCGAGGTATTGTGAAACAAGCTGGTCAGTTTCATAAATATTTACTTTGCTCATGGCTGCCGGATCTTGCTCTGATTCAACATAGCGGAACCCGGCATGCTGATAGAAGTGCCGCCGGAAGGCGTAGCGCGATGCGCGAAGAGCCTCATTGCCAGTAGAAATCCAGGAGCCTCCTTTAATCAGATTGTGCTTACCGTCGAAGGTCGGGGTTGAGAAATCATCATACAGAGGGTGGACCTCGAAGCCGCTAAGGCCATCTATCGGCGTTTCCGTCCACTGCCACACATTGCCGATAATATCGCATAATCCGTTATATTCGAATCGATTAACCGGGCAGGAAGAAGCAAAATACTGCAGTTGTATATTACCCGGCACTTCCGACCATTGCGGTGCATCGTCAGCGATATTTTCCCGTAAAATATACCATTCCGCTTCGCTTGGCAGACGAATACCTCTTTGAGTCTGTTCGGTTTTCCAGTTACAGAATGCTTTTGCTTCCAACTGATTAACTTCAACGGGCCAGTTAAGCGGTAATGTTATTTCCTGTATTAAATTACGCTGTAACCACTTGCCGTCACGATAACGCCAAAATAGCGGCATAGTCGCCTTTGTGTAAGCCAGCCATGCTTTGCCCTCTTTATTCCAATAGCGAGGCTGAGAATAGCCGCCTGCTTCAACAAAGGTCATATATTCCTGATTAGAAACCAGATATTTAGCGGCTTTAAAATCGTCGACCTGAAACTGCTGTTCGCCATATTCATTGTCCCAGCCGAAGGTAATATCATCCTTCTGCTTACCTAAAGTAATTGTCTTTCCTGTAATAGGAATTAGTTGGTTTGGCTGCGCTTTTCCCGCTTCGGTGCAGGCTGGCCATTGAGAATGGGAGGTCACATCGTTGAGCGGTAACTGACGAATAATCACCGATGAGGTTTCAAGGTGAATGCGTTCATGCTCAATGCCCATCAGAATTACCCAGGCTGGCGAAGACTGGCTGATAGGTAATGTAAGGGGCATTTCATCAATAAATGTATTGATTTGCAGCTTAACCTGATCCCGATAATGGCGCACAGCTTCGACCGTCGGCCACTGGTAATGTGTTTCATCAATATCATCCCAGGACATCTCATCAACACCGATCGCAAACAGTGATTCAAACTCTGCGTTTATCCGCCTTTCCAGCAGTTTTGCCAGCCTTAACTTGTTGATATAAAAAGTTGCCGTATGAGCAAAGTAGAAGATCAGCGGGTGGCGAAGCGGCTCTGCCCTTTTAAAATAGGCCGGATCATTATTGATGACTTCAAAGAGTGATTCATAGAGCGCCCAGGTTTGATTAAAATAATCTTTAAGCTCCTGACGTTTACACTGCTGATCTGCACCGGTCAGCAGGATAGTTCGTGTATTTTTAATTAATCTATTACTCATATATTAGGGCCTGTTTATCTTTCATCGCCAAACCTGTAGTGCCTGAAAATCACTCAATCAAGACGCGAAAAGTGTGGTTTAGTTATTCTAAATGAGCTTTGAGCAACACAGGGTGTGTGACTTTCATGCTCTATCCAAAAGGCTGGGGCTATTTTTCACTCTGACTGCGTTGTCAAATGTTAATTATAGATGGCTATTACTTAAATTTTCCGCCTTGCCAGAGTAAAAATAGCCTCCAGCAGGAAAGGCGATGAAAGATAAACAGGCCCTGGTAAACTCCGTCAGAAAAACCGCTGTAGTCAATCAGAGTGATAAATAACTATCCGTTTAAATTTAGTTTATTTTAGTGGTTTTGACACTCGGATTAATTTTTCCTACGCCTAAATAGATCATCTAATTAACGGAATTGGTATTACGGTTATTTATTTGGAGGAATAAGCCCCCATGGTGGTGAATTGGAAGGAGCGGCAGCAAGTTATTATTGACTGTTTAGGAGAACGTTACAGGCAGATTTATTCTTAAAACAGGTGCGGAATATCAGTTTGAGAAAAATTCTGTGTAAAAACGCAGAAACTGACATTTGCATCAAAAAAGCCAGCTGATAAGCTGGCTTTCTAATTTGAACTTTTCCGTCATTCTCGAAATGTTTTCATCGAGAACCTCAGTATAGTTGCTACAAGAATAAATTTATCATTATTTATTCAACAAGATCCCCGCCTAAAAGATCGCGGGGATGACGGTGTGAATCAAAGGGGATGACGGGATTAATTAAATATCCAGATTTTCAACACGCAGTGCATTGGTTTCAATAAAGGCACGGCGCGGTTCAACTTGATCACCCATAAGAGTAGAAAACAGCTGGTCGGCACCCACCGCATCTTCAACGGTTACCTGCAGCATATTACGCCCTTCCGGATCCATGGTGGTTTCCCATAGCTGATCCGGATTCATCTCACCCAGACCTTTATAACGCTGAATATACAGACCGCGTTTTGATTCATGCATCAGCCAGTTAACTGCATCGATGAAGTTATCCACCTCTTTCTGACGGTCCCCGCGTTTTATATAAGCACCTTCTTCGAGCAGATTATGGATCTCGTTACCTATTGAAACCAGTGACTTGTAACCTGTAGAGCCGAAAAACTCTTCATCAAATACAAATTTGCTGTCAACACCATGCTTACGCACTGTAAAAATAATGTTATTGGTAACTTCATCTTCAGACTTAACCACTTCCGTCTTATAAATCGTGCCGCCTAAATCTTCCTGATTTAACGTTTCTACAACATCATTGGCCCATTCAGACACCGCGGCATCATTGCTGAGACTCTCTGCAGATAATTCCGGTTTATAGATAAGCTTATCCAGAATTGCCGATGGATAACGACGCGCTAAGCGTCTTATTGTTTCCTGAACACTGCGGTAGCGCTGAATCATACTTTCCAGTGCGATACCGGAAATACCCGGTGCATCAGAATTAACATGCAGTGATGAGTTTTCCATTGCTAAGGTGGTTAAGTAAGTCTGCAGTGCCATTTCATCTTTGATGTAATTTTCCTGCTTACCTTTTTTCACTTTATACAAAGGAGGCTGGGCAATGTAGATATAACCATTTTCAATCAGTTCCGGCATTTGACGGTAGAAAAAGGTCAGCAACAGGGTGCGGATGTGAGATCCATCCACGTCCGCATCGGTCATGATAATGATGCGGTGATAACGGGTTTTTTCCGGGTTGTATTCATCCCGTCCGATACCGCAACCCAATGCAGTGATTAAGGTTGCCACTTCCTGTGAAGAGAGCATCTTATCAAAGCGCGCTTTTTCAACGTTTAAGATTTTACCTTTAAGCGGTAAAATCGCCTGGTTTTTACGCGAACGACCCTGCTTGGCACTACCGCCAGCAGAGTCCCCTTCCACAATATACAGTTCAGAAAGCGCGGGATCTTTTTCCTGGCAGTCAGCTAATTTACCCGGTAAACCGGCTAAGTCCAGGGCGCCTTTTCGGCGTGTCATATCACGTGCTTTACGTGCAGCTTCACGTGCACGAGCCGCATCAATAATTTTGCCGGTGATTATTTTCGCTTCAGAAGGGTTTTCCAGCAGGAAGTCCTGCAGGCGTTCATTCATTGCACCTTCTACAATAGGTCTTACTTCAGAAGACACTAAACGGTCTTTGGTCTGTGAAGAGAACTTGGGATCAGGTACTTTTACGGAAATAACCGCGGTTAAACCTTCACGTGAATCACCGCCTTCAGTGACGGTTTTGTTCTTACCGTTTTTCACTTTAGCGAGCTCTTTTTCCATATAGTTGTTTAACGTACGTGTTAAAGCACCACGGAAACCGGTTAAATGCGACCCACCGTCTTTTTGCGGGATATTATTAGTGAAACAGTAGATATTTTCCTGGAAGCCATCATTCCACTGCATTGCTACTTCGACGCTAGTGCCGTCTTCATGTTCGGTGGTGAAATGGAAAATCTTCTGATGAATTGGCGTTTTATTTTTGTTCAGATAATTAACAAATGCTTCAATACCGCCTTCATAATGGAAGTGATCCTGTTTATCTTCTTCACGTTTATCAATCAGTTTGATTGATACACCCGAGTTTAAGAAAGACAGCTCACGTAATCTTTTTGCCAGTATTTCGTAGTGGAAGGTGGTATCTGAGAATGTCTCTTCACTGGGCCAAAAACGGATTTCCGTACCGGTGTTTTCAGATTCACCAATAACCGCAAGCGGTGCTTCCGGAACGCCATGAATATAGGTCTGCTGATGAATTTTACCATGGCGTTTAACGGTCAGGCGCAGCTTATGAGAAAGTGCATTTACAACAGAAACGCCTACGCCGTGTAGACCGCCTGACACTTTGTAAGAGTTATCATCAAATTTACCGCCCGCGTGCAGTACCGTCATAATAACTTCGGCTGCGGAAACGCCCTCTTCTTTGTGTATGTCAACCGGAATACCACGGCCGTCATCGCGCACGGAAACGGAACCATCGGTATGAATGGTCGCAACAATATCAGAACAATGACCGGCTAGTGCTTCATCTATTGAGTTATCTAAAACCTCAAACACCATATGATGTAAACCGGTGCCATCATCCGTATCGCCAATGTACATGCCGGGGCGTTTACGCACAGCATCCAGCCCCTTTAGTACTTTAATACTTGACGAATCATAACTTTTTTCAGTCATAAAACTTTCACCTATTCTACTGTAATCTTACCGTGCTCCACGTGAAACACGGTGCGTTCCTGACCAAATAACATATCAATATTTTCTTGCTTGATGACACTGACAAATATTTGGGCATCTGAATTTATAATATGCTTTGCTAATATCTGTTGTCTGTCCTGATCTAACTCAGAACTAAAATCGTCAATTAAAAAAACACACTGTTTGTTGTCAAAAGAATTTAAAAACAAGCCCTGTGCTAATCGTAATGCATAGACAAATAACTTTAATTGCCCTCTTGATAATGCATCGCTGACCGGCACGCCTTTGACTTTAAAACGCAGATCCGACTTTTGCGGGCCTGCGCTGGTATAACCAAGTTGTTTGTCACGCTCAAAATTATCCTGCAGATACTGCTGCAGGGATTTGTTGTTTTTATCCCAACCGCAAAAGAACTGGCTGGTAATGGAAAAATCGGGTAAAAAATCCTGTAATGTCTGATTTATCACCGGGATTAACAAATCAAAATAAGCTTGTCGTTGACTACTGATTTGATCACTTAAAACACAAAGCTCATTATCCCATACTTGGAGCTCGTTGTAAGTTTTACATTGCTTTAAAGCGGCATTACGCTGCTTTAAAAGGCGTTTTATACGGGACCAGTTAGGGTAAAAATTCGGATCATGATAGAAAACCCCCCAATCAAGAAAAGCCCGCCGGTTTTTAGGGCTGCCGGTGAGTAAATTGTAACTTTCCGGGGTGATCAGCTGGACGGGCAGATACTGGGTTAAATTGGCTAATTTTTTGCAGTAAGCGCCGTTAATTTTTAATAATGTCTCGCCGCTTTTGCTTTTCTGCAGACCAATAGGAATCGGGTTTTTATGATGGATGATTTCGCTAAACAGGGTAAACGCCTTGGCTTCGTAGGTCACCACGCGACTGGTTAAGTGGGTCCGGAAAGAACGTCCTAAACCGAGAAAGTAAATAGCTTCCAGTAGCGACGTTTTGCCACTGCCGTTTGCGCCGACAATGACATTTATTTTGCTATTAAAGTTGAGGCTGGCAGAGGCGATATTGCGGAATTGATGAATACTCAATTTAGTCAGAGACATCTCAGCACCCCGCAGAGTAAAATAACTTTTTTAGAATTTTATTCGCCCTACAAACGCATTGGCATAAGAACATAAAGTGAGTCGTCACTATCAATAGATTCTATTAATGCACTGTGGTCTGAGTTGCTGAAGGTGATTTTAATCTGGTCGCTTTTGAGGGTGTTTAAAACATCCAGCACATAGCTGACATTAAAGCCTATTTCCAGATTGGCTGATTGATACTCTACATCAATATACTCTTCCGCTTCCTCCCTTTCCGGATTATTAGCGGTGATTTGCAGCAGGTTTTCAGAGAGGAGCAAACGCACCCCCTTGAACTTTTCATTGGATAAAATCGCAGCGCGGGAAAAAGCCTGTTTTAATGATTCACGGTTAGAAATCAGTTCTTTATCACCGTTTTTAGGGATAACACGGCGGTAATCGGGAAAGCGTCCGTCGACCAATTTTGTGGTAAAAACAAAACCGTCGATAATAGCGCGCAGGTTGTTCTGTCCGATCTGAATAGTGACTTCTGACTGATCATTATCGAGCAGTTTAACTAACTCTATCACCCCTTTTCTCGGCACGATCACCGACTGCTGCTCAATAGGTTGGCTCAGCTGAATGGCGCAGGACGCCAGGCGGTGTCCGTCAGTTGCGACACTGCGCAGGGTCTGCTCGGCAACCTCAAAATACATACCGTTAAGATAATAACGGACATCCTGGCTGGCCATGGCAAACTGGGTAAATTCGATCAGTTTTTTAAACTCAGCCTGCGGCACGGTTAATTCCACCAGACTCTGCCAGGATTCTATATTCGGAAAGTCTACTGCCGGCAACGATGATAGTAAGTAACGACTACGGCCTGAGCGTATGGTCACTCTTTCATCTTTTACCTGGAATTTAATCTCGCAAGGCTCGGATAAACCGCGGCAGATATCCAATAATTTACGTGCTGGTACGGTGATCTGACCATCTTCACTGTCCTGCTCGAGCGGGATCAATGCAATCAATTCAACTTCCAAATCGGTGCCGGTCAGGCTTAATAAATTATCTTTAACTTCAATTAAAATATTAGCCATGATAGGCAGTGCCGGACGCCCGCCCGCAACAGAGCTGACCACAAGTTGTAACGGACGGAGAAATGCTTCTCTGGAAATTGAAAAATGCATAATCAAACTTACCTTATACCCGTTATCTTCAATAACCGGTTAATTTTAAACGCTGTTAAATCAACAGGAGGTTGCCATTAATGAAATGGTTTATTGTCCAACTCACCTTATTAATGGCTTAACTCAGATTTTTTTAACTAAAATACAAATAGTAACTGACAGACTGCTGGCTTACATCGAAAGAGTACGGATCAGAATTTTATAATCTTCCTGAATATCGTTGTTTTCACGGCGCAGCTCTTCTACTTTTCGACAGGCATGCAGTACCGTGGTGTGATCCCGTCCGCCAAATGCTTCACCAATTTCAGGCAGACTGTGCTGAGTCAACTCTTTAGCTAATGCCATGGCTATTTGACGCGGACGCGCTACGGTGCGTGTACGGCGCTTGGAAGACATATCTGATGTTTTAATACGATAATGTTCGGCCACTATCTTCTGAATATTATCAATGGTGGTTTGTTTGGTATGAACCGCCAGCATATCGCGCAATGCATCCTGTACCAGTGCAATGGTGATCGCCTGACCGGTAAATTGCGCTTTTGCCGAAATATTAGCAATCGCCCCTTCCAGAACACGCACATCGGTTATAGTTAAACGTTTGGCGATAAAGAAAGCCACATCATCGGGCAGTTTCAAACCACGCTCTTCCGCTTTGGTGATTAAAATCGCAACCCGTGTTTCCAGCTCCGGCGGATCAATAGGAATAGATAATCCCCAACCGAAACGCGTACGCAGGCGTTCATCAATACCCTCAATCTCTTTTGGAAAACGGTCACTGGTTAAAATCACCTGCTGGTGGGCATCGAGCATCGAGTTAAATGTCTGGAAAAGCACTTCCTGAGAACGATCTTTACCGGCAAAGAAATGAATATCATCAATCAGCAGCGCATCAAGTGAGGCGTAATATTCTTTAAACTGCTCGATGGTATTATTGCGGATCGCATTGATCATATCCTGGACAAAACGCTCAGAGCGAATGTAGACCACTTTGCTTTCCGGATTTTCGGCGATGATCGCATTGCCTACGGCGTGCAGTAAATGGGTTTTACCTAAACCGGGATGCGCATATAAAAATAGCGGATTATAGACATCACCTGGATTTTCAGCGATTTGCTGGGTCGTTGCGATAGCAAAGTTATTTGATTTACCTTCAACAAAATTTTCAAAGGTGTATTTTTTTATCAAATTACTTTTATGGGTAATAGTGTTCGCTTTGCTTTCCCCTTCCCAGGGCTGATTTGAGGAAGGTGCCTGCGCGTGCGCGGCAGACTGTGCAGCCGGTTTTTTTGCCGCTGAACTGGCATTACCCACCATTAAGCGAATCTGGATGGATCTATTCGGATCTTCCTGGTGCACCATGGTCTGGATCTTATCTTCGATAATCCCCATGTACTTATTACGTACCCACTCACTGGTATATTTATTCGGAGAATACAGTGATAGCGTTGAATTATTGAAATCAGCCTGAAGAGGCCGTAACCAGGTACTAAAGTCTCCCGCTGACAGTTCTTCTTTTAATTGTGCTAGGCACTCTTGCCAAATTGCCAGGGACATCACTAACTCCAGTTATTAAATTCGGGCGCATAATTCTACAGATAAGATCCGTTTTTCGCCACAAGATCCTTGCAAAAATAAATAAAAAAGATCCTTGTATTGATCTTCATTAACTGCAAGGTTGATTACTTTGTCTGCTTTGTATCGCGTGCCATATAACTTTTAGTAATGATGTTTTTGTTCTATTTACTGAAAGATTATATGACAAGCTCGGAAGGACGTATTATACAAGATCTGTTCTGTCGATTAATATAAATATCCGGATTAAGTTAAAAATAAAAAAGGCAGGATAAAAGTTGTATAATAATCAACTGCCAATAAGTTAGTACTTACTTTCTTGTTTTTGCTTGTGCTTAAAAATGAGCTGAGTAACAAGCTGTTATCTTACAAGAGACTGTGCGGCAAAATGCTCATATCGCTGGATTGTTTGTGTATTAGCGGAGCCTCCCCTTCTGCCAGTGCCTGTTTATAGATCTGGTTCATTTTTACTGCCAGATAGAGATCCGATCGGATCAGGATCCCGCCATCGGATGTTACCACTCCCGCTAACTCACACCATTTAAGCATTTGCCGTTTACGTCCTGCTAAAACAAGACGTACACCACGTTGTTTTAATACACTATGCAGCTCTGAAAGCATCGCCATCACACTCAAGTCTAAATGGGTAAAACAAGGTACAGCATCGATAATGATACATTCGACGCCCTCTTCCACTGCCAGTTTGTTCAGTAAGCGGCGTTTAAAATATAAAGCATTAAAATAGGTCAGAGGTGAATTAAACCTGTAGATAAACACACCGTGTATGGGCTTAGCTTTATCCGAATTATCAATGCTGCGCATGATTCCTTTATGATCAAGGCCTAATACCTGATCTGTCGGGCGCATCACGGTACGTAAAAATTGGAACAAGCCGAGCAGTACCGCCAGGGTGATTCCGGGAATAACGCCGATAAACAACACTGACAGCAAGGTGGTTAACGCCAGAAAAAAGGCCGAGTTATCACGTTTTCTCAACTGCCAGAGAGTTTTGACATCAATCAGAGACAGTGATGCAATCACCAGTACCACGCCCAGCGCAGCCGTTGGGATATATTGCAGCGGGCGGGTAAAAAATAACGCCACCGCGGCAATGATCACAGCTGCAATAATGGAGACTAACTGACTTTTACCGCCATTTGCATCATTAACTGCAGTGCGTGAATCTGCACCGCTCACGGCAAATCCCTGCGATAAGGCGGAAGCGATATTGGCAATACCCAATGCTCTGAACTCCTTATCTGCATCAATGTCATAGCCATTTTTTGCTGCAAAGCTACGCGCCGTCAGCATCATGCTGACAAAGCTCACCGTGGCTAAATTGAGTGCCGGCATAACTAATTCACGAGCAATGCCTAAATCAAAGATCGGCGCCTGAAACCTGAACATACCGGACTTAATTTCATCCACGGTATCAATTCCAAATTCACTCAGATTAAATTTCCAGATGACCGTCGCCGTTATTACCATGACCGCCAGTGCAGCAGGCCATTTAGGCTGGAAACGTTTGATCATTAAAAAGATGAGTACCGCAAGTAAGCTTACCCCGATGGTTGGCAAATGCGACTTCAAAATATAGTCCGGCGCGGCTGCGAGACGTTCAAGCAGATAACGCTGTTCAAAATGAAAGCCTAAAATTTTTGAAAATTGTCCAACAATAATGGTAATTGCCACACCATTTATCAGCCCCATTAATATTGGTTTTGATAAAAAGTCAGCCAATATCCCGAGCTTAAAGCGGCTTGCCAGCAGGCACCAAATACCGGTCATGCCGGTCATGGTCATAACCAGCTGCCAGTGCTTAACCGAGTCCCCTGCTGCCAACGGCGTGACCACCGCAGCAATAACGGCACAGGTCGCCGCGTCCGGGCCGACAATCAATTGTCGTGAACTACCAAATAGTGCATAAACCAGCATCGGCAGAATACAGGAATACAAACCGACAACGGCATTTACACCGGTCAATTGCGCGTAAGCAATAGCAACCGGCAGAGCAACTGCTGCTACTGACAATCCGGCACGGACATCATCACGCAGCCATTGCCGCTGATAATGGATCAGCCCTTCTAGCCCCGGCATTAAAGAATACAAGCTGGAAAGTTTCAATTGGTAACCTCGGTTGATAATAAAAACTGGATAAAGTAGCTGATTTTACTGAGTACGGGATAAAGCCTGCAGCTCAGAGCAAAATAGACATTTCACCTATAGTGACAGGCTGTTGCCGATTATAAAATAAACGCAGCAGATGCCAATATAATAAACATCAAACTCAGATATTAATTATCGAATAATGAGCAGATATTCCCTATTTATCTGCTGCTCGGAGTATCTAAGTAGTCAATGAAAAATTATCCGGTATTTTGAGAGGAACTGGTTCAAAATGTTGCTGGTTTCGTTCTGGCAAAGACGCAGCTTATCGTACCCCAAGCTCCGCTTAGCGGATTTAGTTTTTCGCAGGCTGTTGCTTTAAGCGCATGGTTTAACTTTTTTGTTGGTTGTTTCGCCCTGACGGCGACTAGACGATGAGAAACCGAAACACTGTTCCGCAGTGCGAGGGTGTCATGCTTCTAAATGCCGAAAAAGCAGCTAAGGTGTCAGATTTAGATGAGCTTTATTATCTATTTGAACTTGGAAAACCTTTGGCGCTCAAAGACCCTGTTCACAAAGCCTCTCATCACCCCATTGCCAAATCAATGCGCCTGACGACTCTGCCCCGCCTAGAAAAAGCACAGCTTTTTAGCGAGGTTGATAAGGTTTACGAGGAAGCTTTGATTTAATGACAGGGCATATAGCCAAAACAAAATAAAACTTGTTGCTATAAAAAAACAATATAATCGTCTGACAAAGCCTGCAAATCGTTAGTTTTCACCATTATCTTTAACCATTATATTAGCTTAACCTGTCACGGCTTGATTGTTGTGCGCACTTTTGCGCGCATAACGGTTGGCTAGAATCGCGCAGTAGAAAATCTGAATCGGGTGGTAAAGCATAATCGGCAATAAAATCATGCCTAATGTCGGATCCGCGCCAAAAATAACCTTTGCCATCGGCACACCGGCGGCCAGAGTTTTTTTAGTGCCGCAGAAAACCGCTGCTACTTCATCGGGTAGATTGAACCCGCCGCGACGCGCGCCCCACTGAATGGAGTGCACCATAACCAGCAGACAGACAGTGCTGATCATTATTGATGTGGCTAACATGCCTAGTGAGAACTCACTCCAGATACCGTTAGCAACAGAATCACAAAAGGCATTGTAGACGATCAGTAAAATCACATACTTATCGACCTTGTTAACCACCGCCTTGTGTTTTTCTACCCATTTCAGCAGATAAGGGCGCAGCAGTTGTCCCGCTATCATCGGCAGGAGTAACAGTTTGGCAATGGCGAATACAGAGGCGAGCAGATCCAGCTCTACCCCTTCAAAGCCCATAAATAACTGAATAAGCAGCGGTGTGATAAAGACCCCTAAAATACTTGATAAGGAAGCATTGAAGATGGCACCGGGAACATTACCTTTAGCGGCGCTGGTCATGGCAACAGAGGAGGAGATAGTGCTGGGCAGCACAAACAGGTAACAGAAACCAAAGGCCAAAGCTGATGGCATATAAGTCAGAAAACTATTACCGAAGAGCAGCCAAAGCAGCGGATAAAGTACAAAGGTGCACAGCTGAATATAGATATGCAGACGCCAATTGGCTACGCCATCTTTAATAGCTCTTGGGGACAGCCCCAAACCGTGTAGAAAAAAGACAATGGCAACACCGATTCCGGTCAGCTTATCCAGATGAATCAGGCCACCTGAACGGCCGAAATCAGCTGTTATGGTGGCTAAAAAGATAGCTAAAACCATCCCGGCCAGAAACCACTCTTTTTTTAGTTTGTTTAATATATTCATAAGGTTATTTTCTTCTTGATTATTATTAGGGGTTATTCCAACTGATATAACTGCTAGAGCGCCATATAGTAACTGACACTGATTTTACTGCTGATTATCGAGGCGCTGCCATTGAGGTGGATATAGACCTTATCTACCGGATAAGTAACCAGGCTCATCGGCACGGTATAACTTTCCAGCGGCATCTGATTGTTCATGCAGCAGATTAACATCTGGCTGACACTGTCGGCATATTTCTGATCGGACTGATCGGTGATAAGCAAAACACGTTGTCCGATAGCTGCTCTAAAATACAAACCTTAGGCTTTAGCGCCTTTACCACCTCGGCAATTAACTCAGGAACCAGTGTCGAGGTGATTTCATCGCAACGTAATACTTGAAACCTGTGCAACTTTCTTTAATAAATAATAAAGCATTGCAGCAACTATTGTAATGGAAGAAGTTGACCTGCCAATGGAATCATTCAGGGTAAATTAAAATAATATTAAATAGTTAGGGCCTGTTTACCTTGGTTTAGTATCGTTTATAAATAATATTTGATAGTTTTATTCTATTGTTTTTATAGCAACAAACGATTTTGCCTATCTTAAAGGTTGTCCCATAATACATCCCATGAGTTCGCAACAAGAGCTCAATCGGGTAACTAACAACTAATTACGAGGATATCAAAATGATCAACACTGAAATTAAACCGTTTAACGCAACAGCTTTCAAACAAGGCAAATTCGTAGAAATTTCTGAAAAAGACGTATTAGGTAAGTGGGCTGTATTTTTCTTCTACCCTGCCGACTTCACTTTTGTTTGCCCAACTGAACTTGGAGACCTTGCAGATCATTACGAAGAGTTGCAAAAACGTGGCGTAGAAGTGTTCTCTGTTTCGACTGATACTCACTTTACCCATAAAGCTTGGCATGACAGCTCTGAAACTATCGGCAAAATCAACTACTTCATGGTTGGCGATCAAACGGGCAACATCACTAATAACTTCGGTGTGATGCGTGAAGGCCAGGGTCTTGCAGACCGTGCTACTTTCCTGATTGACCCACAAGGTGTGATTCAGGCAATGGAAATCACTGCTGAAGGAATTGGCCGTGACGCAGAAGATCTGATGCGTAAAGTGAAAGCTGCTCAGTACGTGGCATCTCACCCGGGTGAAGTATGTCCTGCTAAATGGAAAGAAGGTGAACAAACATTAGCTCCTTCTCTGGATCTGGTTGGTAAAATCTAACTTAAAACCAGCTTAACATATTGTTTTTATTATAAGCGGCCTCAGTAACCGTAAACGCGTTACTGAGGCACTTTAAAGATTTAAAAATCTTTTTGCAGACAGAGAAGATTATTAAATCTTTAAAATTGCGAACAGCGTTAATCGTCTGCCCTGTGCAATCAACGAACATTAAAAGGTATTACTATGTTAGACCAAAATATGAAAACCCAGTTAAAGACTTATTTAGATAATTTAAAGACTGATGTACATCTGGTTCTCAGCCTGGATGACAGTGATACCGCGCAAAAATTAAATGCTTTGGCAAAGGATATCGCGTCTTTAAACGACAAAGTAACAGTGATTGAAAATCAAAATGCGAGCTCGCGTAAGCCGGTGATGCAGGTGGTTAATCCAGCTAAAAAAACCGCGCTTGGTTTTGCCGGCCTGCCGATGGGGCACGAATTTACTTCATTAGTGCTGGCTCTGCTGCATAGTGGCGGTCACCCGATGAAACTCGAACCTGAGGTGATCGAGCAGATTGCCGGCCTTGAAGGCGAGATGAATTTTGAAGTATTCATTTCCTTAAGCTGTCAAAACTGTCCGGATGTGGTGCAGGCGTTAAATATGATGGCGGCTATTAATCCGAATATAAAAACCACCATGATCGACGGGGCTGCGTTTCAGAATGAAGTGAGTGAGCGTAATATTATGGCGGTGCCAAGTGTTTACCTGAATGGTGAAGTGTTCACCCAGGGGCGAATTTCACTTAATGAGATTTTGCAGAAGGTCGATAGCGGTGCTTCACAAAAACAAGCGGCGGCAATAAGTGAAAAAGCACCTTACGAGGTGTTAGTGGTCGGCGGAGGCCCGGCGGGTGCGTCTGCCGCTATTTACGCGGCACGTAAAGGAATCCGCACCGGCGTAGTCGCCGAGCGCTTCGGTGGCCAGGTAATGGACACCATGTCTATTGAGAACTTTATTTCAGTAAAAGAAACACAGGGTCCTAAATTAGCGGCAGCCCTTGAGGAGCACGTAAAACAGTACGAAGTGGATATTTTGACTGAACAAAAAGCCAATGGCCTGGTGAGTGCTGAACAAACGCAAGACGGTTATATCCATGTTGAACTGGAAAATGGTGCAACGCTTAAAAGCCGCAGCGTAATTTTATCTACTGGTGCACGCTGGAGAGAGATGAATGTACCGGGTGAACAGGAATACCGTAATAAGGGGGTTGCATACTGCCCGCACTGTGACGGTCCGTTATTTAAAGGCAAAAAAGTCGCAGTGATCGGTGGAGGAAACTCAGGTATCGAAGCGGCCATTGATCTGGCGGGTATTGTTGAGCATGTTACCGTACTGGAATTTGCCGATACCTTACGTGCTGACCAGGTGCTAATAAATAAAGCTAATAGTATGGCCAATATCGATATTATTAAAGAGGCGCAAACGACGCAGGTAATGGGCGATGGCACACGTGTTACCGCGCTTAATTATACTGACCGTGCGACGGGTGAGGAAAAGCACCTTGAGCTTGCCGGAATTTTTGTTCAGATTGGTTTGGTGCCGAACAGTGATTTCTTAAAAGGCAGCGGTGTGACTTTGTCGCCCCGCGGCGAGATTGAAGTCAACGCTAAAGGTGAAACGTCTGTTGCCGGTGTATTTGCCGCGGGGGATGTCACCACAGTACCTTATAAGCAGATTATCATTGCCATGGGTGAAGGCTCGAAAGCCGGTTTAAGTGCATTTGATCATCTGATTCGCACACCTGCACCGAGCGCTAAGGTTGCCGAATTAGCGTAATCCAGCGTTAAAAGTAGTTTACCTGCCGGTCACCGGCAGGTATTTTTTATCAGCAGAAGAAGTTAGCAGCTCTCTTTCTTAACTCCCTATTTGCCGTTTATAGTTCTATTGCCTGCAGCATTTCAGCGGATGGCGCAAAAAAATACGCCCCTGTAACCGCTTTGGTAAAACGCAGCATATGGTCTACCTGACCATCTTTATGTCCGTACATGCTTTCCAGCATCACTTTAATATTGTGCAGAGTACTGCAGTAGGCCAGGAAAAGTAATCCGTGATCACCGGATACTGAGCCGTAAGGCAGGCTGTGGCGCACTATTTTCAACCCTTTACCCTGTTCTTTAATATCAACCCGGCCGACATGCGAGGTTGGCGGTACGTCATCAAGTTCAATCGAATCGGGTTTAGTGCGGCCGATCACTTTTTCCTGCGCGGCGATAGAGAGTTGATTCCATGCCGGAAGGTCATGAATAAAACGCTGGGCCATCACATAACTGCCACCGGCAAAAGTGCCTTCAGGAATAATTGCGACCTGTGCCCTTGCCTGACCTTCAGGATTTTCAGTACCGTCAATGAAATCGGTCATATCGCGTGCATCCATAAAACGGTAACCATATGTTTCATCAATCAGTTCAACATGTTCGGATATTTCCGCCATCACTTTACGCAGCAGGTAGAAATGCAGATCGTGACGGTTGGAGTGGCAATGAATAAGCACGTCAACATCGCTGGCAGGTGCAACTGCATCCCCTTTTCCAAGCTCTGTGAAATCAACTAATTCCTCCGGCATAGGCTGATTTGTCTTGCTCCATAAGGCTTTGCTGAAAGCAATAGCCGAAGTAAGGTCTGCGCCCGGCTGGCTTTGATTAAGCTCGGCAACCAGCTTGGGTATCGCCTTTAGTTGCTGCAGCACTTTCTGATGTTCAGATTTTATTTTAAGTTGGCTATAAAGGGCGAAGGGTCCTGCTTCAGGGACAATAGCTGATTGATATACAGTCATAACGGTTTCTCCAAATTTTAATCTGATCATTTTAAATTATAACTCCCTGTTGTAATTGATTATCATCATGAAAACAAGTGGAATGCAGTTATTTGCAACAAGATGGGCCTAACTTGACGCCATTATTAAGAGAAAAAAGTATCAGTTATTTTTTCAATTTTTAAAAATTCAAACCGCCATTTCTGGATTTTTTAACTCTATTTATCATATGGTTAGGTGAGGTTACTTTTTGTGGGCAGCTGCAAAAAAACGTTTCAGGCTGTCCGGCACCCTTCTGCTTTGCTCAACTGTCTTTGCTTCTTGCCCGTCACCACCATAGACGGCTTTAAGAATGGTCTCTATGATCAGACCTTTGGGCGGAACAGTATACCATTGCCCCTGATATTCCCATTCCCGGCATGATACCCCCTCTTCACAATCACAGAGTGTGCCGCATGATTCACAGCGGCTTTCCCTGAAATTCATCTGAATATCCCGGTTATTTACCCGGATGGTGGGCGACACGACAAAACCAAGCTCTGCGGCCTGCTGCTCGCTTGTGATGTGAATATTGCGCACTTTTACCCGGATACCCGTTGTTTCAAGCACCCTGCTGACCTCCGCAATAGCGTCTTCCAAACTGGACTGCGCCCCCCGGCAGCGTGTGCAGATACCTAAATCCAGATACATAAAATCAATATCTATCTGCCCTTTTTTTGCCGGCGGATTTTTTGCTGCATCGCTTGCAGCACAACAATCTGTAACGGAAGGCTCACCGCCGTGCTCTACTGCACTGCAACAACTTTTTTTATCTTTCACCCTGGAACTCATATTCACCTCAATAAATTAAATGTGAAGGGTGCCAAATCAGGCTCATTCAATCTTTATTATAGGAGAAGTGACCCTTTAAAATGAGTTAATTTAACAACTGTGTTGGGGGAGCAGAAGGTTTCACTATGGTGTATATTTATCAACCTGAATGGCAAATAAAACACCATGGAATATTAATTTTGTGGAATCATTAACCTCTTGTAAAGTAAAAGCTTCTTCGAGTTAATTGGCTATTTTGTACAGGGGATACTACTACCTGAGGTTAATTTACATCGCTCCATAAAGAAAGGGGAATAGTTGCACGCATCCTTAATTGACAATAAAATAAGCCAGTTCTACATAAAACTTGAACACGACAGTCTTTATGTTTTGAATTTTTTACATATTTCACTGCTAATACTTTCATAACAATAAGTACTTTTATTAACTTCAGCTTTAGCCTTAAGAGATAACAATTCACCCGCCATTAACGGTTATTTACTTTCGGTTCTGCCTATGAAATTTAAGATTAACGCTCAAACATTCCCCCGTTATCATACGATATTTACAATGAGTATTATCATAATATTGATGGCTACTATAGCGGGTTATTTATTAACTAAGAACTACTTAGACAAGCAATCCCGCTTATCTGAGTTGCGTTTAGATATCGAGCAGCAAAATCGCGATAGAATTACAAACGAACTTGATAGTGTGCTGAAGTATATTCGTTTTATGAAAGACCAGGCTGAATCAGTTCTAATGGAAAACACCAAAGAGAGAGTTGATCAGGTTTATGCTGAAATAGAGGCTACCTATCACCTGATGCGTGATAAGTATCCGGAAAGTGACATTAAACAGCTAATCCGTGAAATGCTACGTAATGTGCGTTTTTTCAATGGCCGTGGTTATTTCTTTATCAAACAATTAGACGGCGTTACCGTTTTACAACCTGACATTCCTGGGATTGAAGGTCAGAATATGCTCTATGATAAGGATGATCGCGGGCGATTTATTGAGCTTGGGCTTATTCAGGCAACAACCAATCCGGATAAGGCGGGTTATTACCGTTACCGTTGGTATGTGCCTGGAGATAGTGATCAGATGATGGATAAAATTTCCTATGTACGTCAATTCCCCCCATTGAACTGGATTATTGGAACAGGTGACCACCTCTTTTACACTGAAAATGACCTTAAAGCCAAAGCGTTAAAGCGATTTGAAAGTATGCGCTTTGGTAAACATGGTTATATCGCTGTGTTCACTGAAGATGGCCAAATGCTCTCAGGCCCCACAAATATGGCTAATATGTATAGTGTAAAGCATAAGCATGCGGTCCAGCAGGTTCTTGTTGCCGCTAAGGGTAATGGCATCGCTCAGTACGAATGGTATTATCCTGATGGCCGAGGCCCAGTGCAGAAGGAGTCATTAGTTGTCAGAGTACCGGGCTGGAACTGGCTGTTAGTGTCCGGTTTTTATCCTGACGATGTAAATGAAATAATCGCTGTGCAACGGCAAAAGTTAAACGATAGCTTTATCGAAGATACATTGGCATTGGTGGTGCCGCTGTTTATCGTATTCATTATCGCACTCGTTGCGTCTTTACTAAGCGCTAAGTGGTTAACGGTTATGTTCAGCCGCTATCAATCCAGTATTTATATTCACCAGAGTGCACTGAAACAGACCGCAAAAGAAATGCGTCATTTAGCTGAGTATGATCCTTTAACCGGCTTACCCAACAGGCGCCTGTTAAATCAGAAAGCAGAAAAATTAATTATGCTTTCTGAACTATTTCCTGAGGAGCAGCTCGCTCTGTTATTCATCGATTTGGACCGCTTTAAGACTATTAACGACTCATTGGGACATGCTGCTGGTGATCAGGTTTTACAACAAATAGCTAAACGGCTAAGCAGTAATGTCAGATCAACTGATATAGTGTGCCGTCTCGGTGGTGATGAGTTTGTTATCCTTATGAGCAAACAGTCATTCCCGAAAGCAGCCTCGGATTTAGCAACACGTCTTATTAAGTGCATTTCTCAGCCGGTGATGATTGAAGGGCACCAACTAGTCCTGCCCCCCAGTATCGGTATTGCTACTTATCCTGATGATGGTTTGGATTTTGCCACTCTACAGCGTAATGCCGACATTGCGCTCTATCGTGCCAAAGAGCAGGGCAGAAATAACTATCAGCTCTATAGTGAACATATGGGCCGGTTAGTATCCGAGCAGCTTGAATTAGAGAAAGCCCTACGCAAGGCGATTGAAACGAATGCATTCGAACTGTATTACCAGCCGCAGTACCATTTACATGATGAAACACTATCTGGTTACGAGGCTTTGATCCGCTGGAACTGCCCGGAGCGTGGTTTTCAGGCGCCGGACAAGTTCATTCCGTTAGCTGAATTATCTGGCCTTATACAACCTATTGGAGATTGGGTGTTGCATTCAGCCTGTCAGCAGGGGGCATCGTGGTTGGCTAAAGGTTTCCCAAAAGTCAGTATGTCTGTCAATCTATCCCCTTATCAATTACGCGAGGAGCTTCTGGTTTGCGTTGAGAAAGCGCTAACTGAGAGTGGCTTTCCAGCATCTTTATTGACATTGGAGATAACCGAAACGTCCTTGATGAATAACGCAGAGCAAGCCATCGAGTTATTGACTCAATTAAAAGCGCTGGGAGTTGGTATTGCTTTGGATGACTTTGGCACTGGTTATTCAAGCTTGTCTTATCTCAAACGTTTTCCACTGGATGAGCTTAAAATAGACAAGGCCTTTATTGATGGTCTTCCTGATGATGTTGACGATCATGCAATCACCTCATCGATTATCAATATTGCCAGTAACCTGAAAATGTCTACAGTGGCTGAAGGGGTTGAAACTGAAGCGCAACGGAATGCATTAATAGCCATGGGATGTAATCAGGTCCAGGGTTATTTATACGCAAAACCAATGCCGCCTGCTGAATTGGAGCGATTTTTCGCTGAGCATAGACAGGCTCAATCAAAAGGTGCTTAATCCTGATACAAACTTCCTGATTTTAGGGCATTGTGGGATTCACATAAGCACAGATTCACTGCCTTAAGCTCAATCGCTTGTAAAACTAAATCCTTTGGATTTAAATACCTTAAGGCAGGCATCAACAACGCTTTTATCGTATAAGGTCCCCCGATTGCGTTGAATTTCCTGCAGCGCCTTATCAATTCCTAACCCGGGTCGGTATGGCCGGTGACTATACATCGCTTCAACAACATCAGCGACAGCAACAATTCTGGCCTCAATACATATCTGATCACCTTCAAGTCCTGACGGGTAACCGGAACCATCCATTCTTTCATGATGCTGGCGTATAATGTCGGCAATAGGCCAGGGAAATTCAATACCTCCAAGTATCTCGTAACCTGCTTGCGAATGTGTCTGAATTAACTGATATTCTAACGCAGTGGATCCCTTTGGTTTACACAATATTTCAGCGGGTACTTGGATTTTGCCAATATCGTGAATTGAAGCGCCTAAAAAAATACCTTTGATTTCTTCAGTCGAAAAGTTCATCTCTTTTGCAATCGCCTGAGATAAGTCTGCAACATTTCTTTGGTGGCCGGCAGTATAGGGATCTCTTAATTCGATCGCTTTAGAGGTAGCGGATATTGTGCCTTCCAGTGTTGATTGTAACTTGATGTTGCTTAGTCTTAATGCCTCTTTGTTGTTAAGCAAATCGGAAATGTCGTTTAGCACACAATGTGTCTGGGTGAGTGGAGCGTTTGGCTCATTAGACTTGGCTTGATAAAACTCGATAGAAACAGTGCGCTTATTTTTTGCTACGACCTCAAAAGGGACAAAGTGCGAGATGCCAGTTTCTTTAAAACGGGTAAAATTAGTGATAAATTTTTCACGGTAATTCAGTTGTAATAAATCGCTGAAAAAGGAACCGATTATCTCCTCCCGTTTATAGCCGAGAATATTACAAACAGATTGATTTACCTCGAGAAACTTTCCATTCTCATCCAGAGACAGGTAACCCAAAGGAGAGTTTTCATAAAGTGAACGGTAGCGTTTTTCACTCTCTTCCAGTTTTAATTCGGCTTGTTTGATAGAGGTTATATCAATAATGCTAATTGGAACACTCAAAAATCCCGCTTTAGTCCCCGGCATTTGAAAAGTGAGAATAGCATTCAGCAGGCTGCCATCTAAAGTATACAGTTCAACTTCCTGTTTAAAGACTTTCTTTTTATCAAAAATAGCGCAAAGTAATTCAGCAAAAGTACCCATCGAAGTTGGCGGGAAAATTTGCTTAATTGATTTGATAAGCTGCTTTTTGCTTTCAGCGCCAAACATTTTCACTGCGGATTGATTAACATCGAAAACTTTGGTTAACTTCGCCATATCGACAGGGAAATGACTATTCTCCTGAATGTATTTCCCTAAATCTTTGACGTTATTTTTGCGTAATAAATTCAACCTGTTATAAACCACAGAGAAATCTTCATGCCACATTGAGATGCCAGTGTTTTCGAACAGATCTTTTTCACGGCGTAATACCAAACATTCCAGTCCGTTTGAAATCCGTTCAGACAGGGTTTCAAAAAGCTTAATTGTCGCTCGATTATAAGCAACGGCCTTTTTGCAATGATGAATACCCATTAACCATTTTTCATTCCTGTGAGAGTTGATTTTAACCACCAGAGATGAGCGTATGCTGAAGCGTTTACAGAGTTCCGGGTCTACAAGCATATGTTTATTTGAGGGAGTCAACCACATGGCTCCGGTTGCATCAATAGCCTTTTCAAAGAATGTTGATTTGGGAATTTGAAAAGGGATGTTCAGATTGTTATTTATTTCATCTGTGTCAGGGCACCAGTCTGCACGAATAGCCTGGTGAGCAACGTGATAGAATTTTGCATCGGGCTTGTGCTTATAAGTCGTAATTATCCACGCGCGCTCACAGGAAAATATCGGTAATAATTCATTTAAAACTAAATTGAATAATTCATCTATATTAAGCGCTGTAGCAATGTGTTTATCCACCGCATTCAACGCATCGATAAGTTTTAATTTTTCTGCATGTTGAGATTGTAAACTGGCTTTTTCGGCTTCTAAAATGGCAATACGGGCCTCATATGCAGCAACAGGGGAATTCATTTCTTTGCTATTCAAATTCGCCATACAACACATCCCTTTGTAGTCTTTTGAATTTTACTTATCTTTTATGACGACAGTAAATTCTAATCAAAACAACAGAAATTGCTGTTGATTCATAGTTTTGAGCTTAGTTGAGCAACAGAAATTGTGCCAGTTTCAATTTTCATCAATAAGTTAAAAAAGAACCAGGCAATAAACGATTTAATACCAATTCCGTTAATTAGATGATCTATTTAGGCGTAGGAAAAATGGATGAAAGCAAGGCATTGATTGCAGTAACTAGTTGTTCTAATTGCAAAATCAATAACGAAGCTAGCATTCATTTTAACAAGCATAAATGAATAGATAATTATCGGA
>NZ_JBFGZY010000033.1:0-28550 GCF_041586535.1 Psychromonas sp.
CAGCTTTAGCTGGCCACAAAGTGGTGAAGAACAGGACGTTCTGAATCAAATCAATAACAAAGACTAAAACGTAGTTTTATGTCTAGCTAGCATTCATTTTAGCAAGTATAAATGAGTAGATAGTTATCGGATTTGGTATTATCAGGGAGTTGCTATGAAACAGACTATAGCATCATTATACTGCACTATCATTTAAATGAATTAGATAATGCCTTAGCCAGGCAGGGGTGGGTATCGCAGTGGCGTGAGATAAGCATTACTTTGCAAGTATACCCTAGCATCTCGGTGCAATTTGTCCTTGCTGACTTTGCATCTTGAAGTATCATGGGTATATATGTGTTGGAATCCAATGAAAAATTATCCGGTATTTTCAGCCGTCAGCTCGAAAATGCCGGAAACTTATGTTCGAGTACTTAGCAAAGACCCCGTACTCAGATCCGGATATTATTTGTCTAATCCCACAATAACTCCCGGAAGTGTTTCCTGCACACTGATTCATAACTTTCATTGCCGCCAATCTCAACCTGCTCACCTTCTTTAATCGGATTGCCGTTCGCATCAAGTCGCAGCACCATATTCGCCTTTCGGCCACAGTGGCAGATAGTTTTCAGCTCTATTAATTTATCTGCCCATGCAAGCAGATATTGGCTACCGGGAAATAGCTCTCCCTGAAAGTCCGTTTTAATGCCATAGCAAAGTACCGGAATATGTAAATTATCCACCACGTGAGTCAGTTGTTTAACCTGCTCTTTGCTGAGAAATTGTGATTCATCAATTAAAATACAATGCTGTTGCTGTTTCTCATGCACCGCTGTAATGATCAACGCTAAATTATCCTCCTGATTAAAGGTCAGTGCGTCTGTTTCAATGCCAATTCGCGAGGCGACTTTACCGACACCGGCTCTGTCATCAATGGCTGCGGTTAAAACCATAGTGTTCATACCGCGCTCGCGGTAGTTATATGATGATTGTAAAAGAGAAGTTGATTTACCTGCATTCATCGCAGAATAGTAAAAATAGAGTTGGGCCAAAACAGGGTCCTTATCGGCAAAATTTAAGGGCATAGTTTACCATTCAATTAGCCATCAGTGCATTAACTACTATTTTATGCACGGTCATCATAACTATATTTGCCCAAACCACTTGAAGATGCAGAGATCATCCAGTAGCTTTTAATCTTATGATTTTTTCAATTACGGGAATCCCCAATGGATGTGCTAATCGAGTTTGAGCAGGTCATCAGACCCGCTGTTTTTTTGGCGCTGCTGGTGCTGTTGGCGGCTGCTGAATTTTTCTTCCCGCTGGCAAAAAGAAAGTGCACACGCGCTTATCAGTGGGGAATTAATTTGGGTATGGTATTGCTTGATAGCCTCATCCTTAAATTGATTTTCCCGCTGCTCGCGGTGGGGGTTGCTCACTATGCGGCTGAGCAGGGGCTGGGACTGTTTAACCTTGTGGCTCTGCCTGTTGCTGTAACCCTGCTTTTATCATTACTGATGCTGGATCTGCTTATTTACGGCCAGCATGTGCTGATGCATAACCTGCCTTTATTGTGGCGTTTACATCGGGTACACCATACCGAGCTCGGCCTTGACGTGACCTCAGCGGTGCGTTTTCATCCTATTGAAATCGTTATTTCAATGGTAATAAAAATGATTTTTGTATTACTGATGGGGATTCCTGTCGCTGCGGTGATCATCTTTGAGATATTATTAAACGCCCTTGCACTTTTTAACCACAGTAATATTAAATTACCCAAAGCAGTTGACGCTATTTTACGAAAACTGATTGTCACCCCGGAAGTACATTGGATTCATCATTCTGAAAAAGTACGGGAAACAAATAGCAATTATGGTTTTAATTTAATTATCTGGGATAAGCTGTTTTCAACTTATATTGCCAAGCCGCAGGTTGATTATCCAAAGATGCAGCAGGGGCTGCGTCAGTTCGGGCTGCAAAAACCCCTAAGTCTGTATCAATTATTAATATTACCTTTTAGAGGTAAAGACAACTAGCGATAAGCAGCAGTTAATTAACCGGCAAGATTGATTAGATATTTACCTAAATTGGTATTAAAATGACACATCGAAATTTAATTGGTTGATTTTGTGTTGTTATTTTCTCCGTTATCCGCATAATCAATCTGTATAGCAACACACAAAGCGTCATAAGTTTTTTATGACCATGGACTTTATACAAACTGAGCCTTCACTCTTTTTGTTCTGATAAGGAAAGTACAAATGAATATTGATTTATCTGCATTCCCCACGACTCTCGATACACTTCACCTGGGACTGGGTATTTCTGCCGCATTATTTTTAGTTTTATTTCTCACTAAGAAAAAAGCACCGGATCATCAGGCTCCAGCTGAAAATGAAAACGCTACAGGTGAGGAAAGCCTTGAGCAGACGGTTGAGCAACCTGCTAAAGAAGTTATTCAGGAAGCCCCTAAGACGGTTGTATTAAAAGAAGCGACACCGGAAGCTGCGCTACAGTTATTAACGTTATTACAGCAGGATGCGCGCTTTATTGATTTTATTCAGGAAGATTTAAGCGGTTATTCCGATGCCGATATCGGTGCAGCTGCCCGTGTTGTGCATGAAGGCAGCAAGAAAACACTGGATACTTATTTTACCTTCGAAGCGATTCGCAGCGAAGAGGAAGAAACGTCTATCAGTTTACCGGAAGGTTTTAACGCCTCAGAAGTGCGTCTGACCGGCAATGTCGTAGGTCAGGCGCCATTTAAAGGTACCTTGATCCACAAAGGCTGGAAAGTAAGTGAAGTGAAATTACCTAAATTATCTGCCGGACATGATGCTTCCATTGTCGCGCCTGCGGAGGTAGAGCTATGAATGATACTACGGTAAATAACAGTCAGGCCCGTTATTCTGTCGGCATAGACTTAGGTACAACACACTGTGTTTTATCCTATCTGGATCTGACTAAAGCATTGGAAGATCCAACCTTAGAGCCGGAGTTGACCATTATGTCGATTCCGCAGTTAACCCATGCCGGGGTGATTGAAGAGAAAAAACAGTTACCTTCTTTTATCTATATGGCGCATGAATCCGAGCTTAATGAAGCTGATATTGCGCTGCCCTGGAATGCGCAGCCAAAATCGATTGTCGGCAGTATTGCCCGTGAACTGGGCAGCAAAACGGCTATCCGTTTAGTGGCTAGTGCAAAAAGCTGGTTGTGCCATAGCGGTGTCGACCGCCATTCCGCATTTCTGCCTGTCGCAAGCCCTGAGGAAGTGTCTAAAATTTCTCCCCTGACTGCGACCTATGAATATTTAGATCATCTGCGCGCGGCGTGGGAGCATCAGTTCCCGGAGTTTCCATTAGCAGAGCAGGATGTGACCATCACGATTCCAGCTTCATTTGATCCAGCTGCAAGGGAGCTTACCGCAGAAGCTGCTCAGCGTGTCGGTTTTGCCAATCTGACCCTGTTGGAAGAGCCTCAGGCTGCTGTTTATAACTGGATCCATGCCAGCGGAGAAGCCTGGCGTGAACAGGTACAGGTGGGGGATATCATTTTGGTGGTTGATGTCGGTGGTGGTACCACGGATTTATCATTAATAGCGGTCATCGAAGAGGAAGGTAACCTGACCCTGAACCGTATCGCCGTGGGTGAGCATATCTTACTGGGTGGCGATAATATGGATTTAGCTCTTGCTTACCGGGTTAAAGCAAAATTGAGTGCTGAGGGCAAAGAGCTGCAGGGGTGGCAGATCCAGGCTATCAGTCAGGCTTGCCGGGATGCAAAAGAGCAGCTCTTGCTGGACAATGATATTGACAGTGTGCCGATTTCGGTGCCGAGTCGCGGTTCAAAATTATTAGGTAAAACCCTGCGCACCGAGTTAACCCGCAATGAAGTGCGCGAGGCATTGCTTGAAGGTTTCTTCCCGGAAGTAAAAATTGATGATCATCCAAGAGCGGTGCGTCGCGGAGGATTAACGCAAAAGGGTCTACCCTATGCTCAGGATCCGGCTGTATCCCGCCACCTGGCTGCTTTTTTAAGCAAGCAAGTGACCGCTGCAGACGACGTTTTGGGCAGCGCATCCTCAGCTGATAACGAACAAGGTTTTGCGGATCCGCTGGCGGGTAATTTTGCGCAAGGTGGGATAGCTGATTTTATTAAACCATCGGCTATATTATTTAACGGCGGGGTGCTTAAAGCACCTGTTGTATCGGAGCGGATCTTAACCACGATCAATCAGTGGCTGGAAGATGCCGGCGCTGACAAGGCACGTCTGCTGGCTGATGCGGATCTGGATCTGGCTGTTGCCAGTGGCGCGAGCTATTACGGCTATGTTAAACAGGGACAGGGGGTACGTATTCGCGGCGGCCTGGCCAGCACCTATTATGTCGGTATTGAAAGCTCAATGCCTGCTATCCCGGGGATGGAGCCACCATTAGAAGCCTTGTGCATCGCCCCCTTTGGTATGGAAGAGGGAAGTGAAACCACCCCGAGTCAGGCTGAGTTCGGCTTAGTGGTCGGTGAACCGGTTCGATTCCGCTTTTTTGGCTCGAATACCCGCCGTCACGATGAGGCCGGTCTGCAGTTAGATCATTGGCAGGAGGGGGAACTGGAAGAGTTACCTGAATTACAAGCGACCTTAGCAGTAGAAGGACGCCGGATCGGTGATGTGGTACCGGTACGTTTAATGGCTAAGGTCACAGAAGTGGGCACCCTTAAACTGGAAGCGATTGCGGTGAACAGTGTGGATCAAAACGGTGCTCCCGAGCGCTGGCAGATAGAGCTGGATGTACGAGACTAATGACCCGAAAACCAGTTAAATATCTTATTGGTATCGATTTAGGCACCACCAATAGCGTGGTTGCCTATGCCGATATGCTTAAACCTTTATCACCTGAAAACTGTTTTATCTTTGAAATTGATCAGCTAGTGGCACCGGGCGAAGTTGCCAAACGGCCTTTATTACCTTCATTCCGTTATCATCCGACTGATGGTGAAATTAATCCCTCTGATATGCAGTTGCCCTGGTCCGGTAGTGGTTGCGCTACCCTGGAAGGGGAGCTGCCCTTAATGATTATTGGCGAATGGGCAAGGGAGCTAGGCGCCAAGGTTGACGGGCGGCAGGTGGTCAGCGCTAAAAGCTGGCTTTCTCATCCAAATGTTGATCGCAGCGCCGATATTCTGCCCTGGGCAGGTGCTGAAGGGGTAAGTAAAGTTTCCCCGGTGCATGCTTCGGCAAGTTATTTACTGCATCTGCGTAACGCCTGGAATTATGAACATCCGGATGCGCAGATGGAAGATCAGGAAGTGGTGATTACCATGCCAGCTTCTTTTGATGAGGGCGCAAGAGCGTTCACTGTAGAGGCTGCGGCGCGCGCCGGTTTAGATAATATATTACTGTTGGAAGAGCCGCAGGCCGTTTGTTACGACTGGTATGCCCGACAGGGTGAGGGCGTACAAAGCCATCTGGCTAAGATAAAGCTGTTAATGGTTTGTGATGTCGGTGGCGGTACGACGGATCTTAGTTTGATCAAAGTTGCGCAGGCACAGGATAATACCCTGACATTAACCCGTGTTGGTGTCGGTAATCATCTTATGCTCGGCGGGGACAATGTTGATTTAGCATTGGCGCATATTGCAGAGGGGCATATTAACGGTGCTAAGGCGGCCAATAAAAAGCTCAGCGCGGCCAGTCTGTCACAGTTAATTCAGCAAACACGTAAAGCGAAAGAGTTACTGCTGAGTAAAAACGCTCCTGACAGCGCCAGGGTTACGGTACTCGGCAGCGGCGCGAAACTTATCGGCGGCGCCAGGAGCTGTGAGCTTTCCAGAGAGGAAGTGTGCAGCATTGCTGTGGATGGTTTTTTCCCGAAAATCGACTTGCAGCAACGCCCCCTTAAGCGTAATAGTGCTGTTGTCGAGTTTGGTCTTCCCTATGCAGCAGATCCGGCAGTCAGCAAACATCTGGCCGAGTTTATTGCTGAGCATCATGCTGCCTGCTGTGATGCACTGGGGATGGATTCGACTTTAGCAGATATAAACGCGGTGCCCGATGCGGTCTTGTTTAACGGTGGTGTTTTTAACAGTCCGGTGCTGAATGAACGCTGTATTGATCTGTTAAGCTCCTGGCGCGGGGCTCCGGTGACACAACTGGAAAACAATAACCCTAATCTTGCCGTGGCGCAGGGGGCTGTTGCCTACGCTAAAGCGCGCCGTGGTGCACAACTTAAAATCGGTGGCGGCTCTGCGCGTACCTTCTTTCTGGTGCTTGAGCAGCAGGATACGGGTAAACAAGCAATTTGTTTAATGCCTAAGGGTACCGAGGAGGAGCAGGAACTGAGCCTGCCGGAAAGAAAATTTTCCTTACGTTTGGGCGCACCGGTTCAGTTTCATCTGCTTTCGAGCAGTGCCGATCAGGTTTATAACGCCGGCGATATTATCACTATTGATGAGCAGGATCTGGCAAGTGAGCGTTTTATTTCACTGCCGCCGCTGGTGGTCGTACTGGAAAAAACCAGCTTAGATTCTGTTGTCGTTTCGCTGGCCACCCGTTTTACAGAGGTGGGCACGCTGAAAATTGATTGTGTGGCAGAAAACCAGCAGCGTTGGCATCTTGAATTTCAAATTCGCAAGCAGCTCTCTCAGCAGACCGGCGCTGATGCAGCATTTACCCTGCCGCAAGGCTTTGATGCGGTCAGGCAAAAAATCGATCTGGTCTTCGGTGAAAGTAAAAAACAAGCCAATCCTAAAGCGGTTAAAAGTTTACGTGCTGATATTGAAAAACAGCTCGGCAAACGGGACAGTTGGGAAATCCCGGTATTACGGGCATTGTTTGATCTGTTACTGGAAGGTAAAAATCGCCGCCGTCGCTCGCCGGCCCATGAACGGGTCTGGTTTAATCTGGCTGGTTTCTGTTTACGCCCCGGTTTCGGTTATCCCATTGATGACTGGCGAATCGAGCAAATTTGGCCTTTATATGAGCAGGGGCTGCAATATAATCAGGAAACACAAGTTTGGATTGATTGGTGGACCTTCTGGCGACGTGCTTCAGGCGGGCTTAATGCTCAGCAGCAGGCACGGATATTTAAAGATATTGCCAAATTTATTAATCCGTCGGCTTTGAGCAGCCGAAAACTAAAAGCTGAAGCGAAACAGAAAGCCTATGAAGATATGGTTAAACTGGTTGCCGCTCTCGAGCTTCTGCCCGTTGAAAATAAAAGTAAAATCAGTGAATGGTTATTAAAGCGCCTGCAGAAGCCATCGGAGACCAATACCAGCTGGTGGGCGCTTGGCAGGCTCGCCGCTCGGATCCCTTTTCACGGCAGTGCGCATAATGTGATTGATAAAAATGATCTGCACAACTGGTTGCCGCAAATCCTTAACGAAGATTGGAAAAACAATCAGCAGGCCGCTTTTGCCGCTGTATTAATGTCGCGTATGAGTGGTGATCGCAGTCGTGATCTGGATAAAAATTGGCGAGATAAAATTATTCAACAGTTAACGGATATTAAAGCACCCGCCAGCTGGATAGAGATGGTCGCTACTGTGAAAGAGTTAGATGAAGCTGAGACCAGGCGTGTTTTTGGCGAAGGTTTACCCGTTGGCTTAAAACTGATCCAGTAAAAGTTAAACAATTTTTCTATTATTAGGGCCTGTTGACCTTTCGAGGTTAGTTCGAGATAAAAGCGTTTTAATCGCGATCAGAGGTATGTAGCTTAGTCACTCTAGGTAAATACCTCGCAACAAAGAGTAAAACGCTTTTAGCCGAACGCTCCGGGCAGCGCTTGTTGGCCCTTTCTACTGCGTTATCGCCTGTTCATGTAGAACAACTACACAGCGCAGCCTCTTTCATGTATAAAGAGCCCACAAACTGCTGTAAAAACAATTTCGAAAGATCAACTGACCCTAATGTTGCTCTTGTTAGTTGTATGCAACTTAAGGCCAGATTTTTTATCGCAACACCTTCTTTACCTCACTTCTTTTTTTAAATTTTATCTTCTTCTGGTCAATAAAAGGCGCAACACTCCACATTAACTGGTGCGTTTTACGCACCGTATGAAGCAGCTTATTTTACGGTGCAAGGAATGCACCCTATAAACTATATGGCGCTCTAGCATCTCGGCACAATTTGCCTTACTGACTTTGCATCTTGAAGTCTCATGGGTATACATGCCAAATCAAATTGCTATTAACCTTGGCTTAAATGTGGATTTTTATTTAACTGCTATACTTTGAGGAAAAATAAGAGGTACAACTCAGTAATTAATTTTATTGTTCACATTAACTGGAAAAAAGAGTTGGAGAAGGGCCATGAGCTATAAACATGTTTTGGTGGCTATCGATTTAAACGAAGGTAGCGATATAGTAATAAGCAGGGCGGTATCATTAGCTAAAAATTTAGATGCGAAACTTTCTTTTATCTGTGTAGATATTTCGCATCCTGATAAAGGCAGAAAGTATGATCGAGTCGAAGTTAAGTTAATAGAAGACAGGCATGCCCAGCTGGTGGCCAAGTTAGAGGAGTTGGCAGAGGTCACCGATTATCCGATCAAAAATACTATCGTGGTAGGGGGAGACGTCGAAGAAACCTTAATGGAGACAATCTCCAAGATGGACGTGGATCTGCTGGTTTGCGGTCATCATCATGGTTTTTGGAACCGCTGGTGGTCTTCTGCGCGTAAATTGGTCAATATCAGTATAGTGGATTTGTTATTTATTCATCTTTAATCGCTATTTATACTAACCGTCATAGGTGGTTAGGACTAAATCCACCAGCAGGTGGATTTAGTGTATGTGGGGCACTATCAGGGCTTTTACCGGGGTTTACTGCACAGCTATCTGCGGTTTGCGTTTTTTCTCCAGCCACTGGTTTAATAACAATGAAAGTACGATTAACGCTCCGCCAAAAGCCAGTCGCTGAATATCCATATCGCGATTCCAGAACAGCACATTTACGACAATCCCGGCGGGAATCAGCAGGTTATTTATCACAGCAAGGGCACCGACATTGACCAGAGTTGCGCCTTTATTCCAGGCAAAATAACCCAGTCCGGAGGCAATGGTGCCCAGATAGATCAGCACCGTCCACTGTAACCCCGTACTGGGCAGCTTTTCACTGTCACCGAAAATTGCGTAACAGACGGTAGCGACGAGCAATGCACCAATAAAAAACCAGGCAAAGACGGTTTGCTGCTTGATTGCACTTTTACCCATTAATCGTTTATAGGCCACCTGACCCGCAGCAAAACAAAGGTTGGCGGCCTGTACCAGAATAAAACCTAATATAAAGTCGGCATCAATCCCGTTGTAGCGGATAGCAATAGCTCCTGCAGTGGCAATGACTGCCGTGAGCATAAAGTTGCCGTGAAACTTTCTTTCCCAGGCATCATTAATGAGGGTCACATAAATAGGCGTCATCACGGTAAACAAAAGTACCTCAGGGACGGATAAAAATAAAAAGGAGTGATAATAAAAGACATACATCAAGCCCAACTGCACTGCGCCAATTGTCATCAGTTTGATGGCCGTTCCACTGTCTACCTGACGAATGCGCAAAAATGGTAAGAATACCAGCGTCGCTAACGCGATACGTATCAACACGGAAAACCAGGCATCTACCTGCCCGGCTAAATACACTCCGATTAAACTGAAAGAAAATGCCCATAGCGCCGTAACGCCTAACAAATAAAACATTTAGAACAACCTGTAAAATAATAAGAAGTGTGTATTCTAACTAATTAACATTATTAATAAAATAAGCTTTCTGCTTTTAATCTCTTTGCTGTTGGTGCCTGCTACCCACAGTAAAGAAACAATGCTTTCAGCTCAGGGAGCTGCGGTTTTTGATCAACAGCAGGTAATCTCCCCCATAAAAGTGGTGTACGCTTATCGTACAGCTCGTTGTTTTTTTATCTGTTTAAATATAAACTAAGCGATTTTTATTTTGCTCTCTTGCTCCGCTGGATAAACATTTTCTCTATGCTTAAGTTTAAAAAAAACATTTGGTTGCTCTTTTATCTTATTGTCTTGATCGGTACGATTCTGCTGGGTATTGCTGTTTCACATAAATATGATGGAATATTACAGCAGGCAAAAAGAGAGCAGCAACATCATAGCCATATCTACCACAATCATCTAGCTGCATTATTAAGGGAGCAGGAAATCCTGCAGAATGTACTTGCCAATACCTATATAAATAATACGCATTTCAACAGCGTTGCATTTAATACCTTACTGGAGCTTAATCCGCTTTTGCTTGGCCTTTCTATTATCTCTAAACAGGGAGAGTTGCAGTTTACAACTTTTCCTGATTTGCAGGTACCTAACCTGCTGCAGGATAAAAACACCCGTCAGTGGTTTCAGCAGGCTCTGGAAACAGATCAAATGGTGGTAGGGAGAGCTTACTTACTTGACAGTATAAACAGATGGATTTTGCCGGTCAGAAAAAGGATTGTAGACGCTCAGGGTAATATTATTGCTGTTATCTCGACCGGATTAGATTTAACCATGCTGCATAACTTGCCGGATGATAAGGGGGATTTTCAAAACACCATGCAGATGACCCTGGATAATGGTGCTTTTCCTGTTTTACGCAGTGGTTTGACAAAAGAGTTGTATGCGCAATATTATGATAACTCCCTGCCGGAGGGACAACTTCTGGGGCAAGAGCTCAGTGAGTTAAAGGCGCAGTTGACGGCACAAAACAGTCCCTATACGCAGCCAATGATCCAGCATAGTAATGATTCAGTAACGGGAAAATTAATCTATACGCTTAGCTACAACTCGCGTTATCATTTTTGGACTTCCGCTGAAACGCCATACCAGTTAGTACTCGGGAAACTCTATCAGCAGGGGAGGGACTACTTGTTTCTTTACCTGCTGCTTATTGTTAGCATCTTTACTCTGTTTCGCTGGATCATAAAAAATGAAATAAAGAAAATAGATCAACTCACCTATAGTGCGGAGCACGACGCACTCACCGGACTCGCTAACCATACAGTTATCAGGAAACACTTTATCGAGATGCAAAAGGAGAAACAAACTCCTTTTGCTTTATTATATTTGAAGTTAGACAACTTCAATAATATTAATAAGGCCTTTGGTCACCGTTATGGCCACCTTATTTTAACCCATGTGGCAAAGCGAATTGTACAGAGCTTATTGCCCTGTAATGATCACTACCTGAAGAAAAGTGTGATTTGTCTTAAGACAGGTAAAGCTTGCTTAGTGGGACTTAATACACTCGCTACCCGTTACAGTGGTGACGAATTTGTGATTTTTATTGAATCCGGCGATAGAGATCAAATTGCCGAATGTGCAAAGTTAATATTGAAAAATATCGCCCAACCCTATGTTATCGACAGAAGCGAATTTAAAGTCAATGCCTCAATCGGTATCGCCTGTTTTCCCGGGGATTCAGTGGAGATTGAAACCCTGCTAAGTTATGCCGATAGCAGCATCGAAAGGGCTCAGCAGAGAAGAAATCAATATCAGTTTTTTTCTCAAAATCAGCATAGCCAGTTTACCCGTAACATTGAGATTGAACAGGCTTTGCGTCATGCCATGGAAAATAAAGAGATCACTCTGGTTTATCAACCTCAGCTGGACAGTAAGCAAAAATTAGTGGGTGTCGAAGCGTTAGTGCGCTGGCATAGTGACAAACTCGGCTTTATTGCTCCGGATGTGTTTATTCCTATTGCTGAAAAAAGCGGTTATATACGCCAGTTAGGGTTATATATTATGCATCAGGCAATGCAGGAGATCGCCGGATTGAAAAAACGGGAAGAACTTGATTTCCAACTTTCCATTAATGTTTCTGCCAGGCAGTTTATGCAGGGTGATTTTTTGAAAAAATTACTCGAAGCTTGTACATTTCATAGTATTGCTCCGGGGACTGTTACGATTGAAATAACTGAAAGTCTTTTTATTGAGCGCCTTGACAAATTACTGCCGCTTTTTAACAAAATGAAAGCACATAATATTACCTTATCGCTGGATGACTTTGGTACGGGTTATTCTTCTCTGAGCATGCTCAAAAAGGTGCCGGTTGATGAACTGAAAATAGACAAAAGCTTTGTTGACCATATCGCCACCAACAGCGCCGATAACGTCATGGTGGAAAATATTATTAATATGGGCAAAGCCTTAGGCATGCACATTGTTGCCGAAGGGGTGGAAGATAAACAGCAGGCCGCTTTATTAACAAAAGCGGGCTGTGATATTTTCCAGGGGTATTACTTTGCCAAACCTTTAACCCTTGAAGCGCTGATAACCTTTGCCAAAAAGCATCGCAAAATGCAGTCAGGGCCCCAAAAAATTGCTTGAGGAGCTCTGCTAAATTATGGTGCATGAATGCATCCCACAAGTTGATGTTCAGCACCTTCAGGTAATGGTAGGGTGTGCTTGCGCACCGTGTAATAACTTTTCGTTTGTCTTATGACCCTTTAGGCTTACCAATGTCCCTGCTGTTCTGTCCAACTGTAACGCCGCTTGCAATCTAATATCCTCTGCAAATCCCGCACATTTCGGGTAAAGGACGTCTGTTCTTACTATACTCTGACACAAAGCTTGGTAATACTTTGGCGTAAAAGTTATGCGTGTCCGTCAATAAACGGGGCCGATCTGTAACTTAACAGCGCTAACGTCTTAACAACTTATACCATTGCGTAACCCTTAGCAGCTGAGAATAAATAGATGACCTATTTAAAACGGCAACAGGCACAGATAACCATGACTCAAGCAGAGACTGGCTCAGTATCTTTTATATGCCAGGGCGACTGGACAGCCAAAGACCTTGAGGACGTCGTAAAATTTTTACAGATAAATGTCGACTCCCTGCGGGATACGTCCATAGAATGGAATGTTTCAGAAGTCAGAAAGATTGATTCTGCGGGCATGATGCTTTATATCCATTATTTTGATTTGCTTAAGTTACAACATTGTAATGTCGAGCTGACGGGGGCGAGGTCTGAGTTTAACGATCTTTATCAGTTGTTACGTCCACACGTTTCACAGCAGGCTGTAGAAACACCAGGTTTATTATCCCGCCTGCATCTCCCCCTGAGTAATCTCGGCGAATCTGTGGCCGATTTTTGGCAGGATATTAAAGATTTTCTCACCTTTATCGGTGAAAATGCAGCCGCGCTGTTAACCTCACTGCTGCACCCGTCCTCTATCCGCTATGCCGCGATCGTTAAAAATATTGAAGAAGCAGGTGTCCGCGCTCTGCCTATTATTTCCCTGACAAGTTGTCTGATCGGCGTGGTGGTCACCTATCAGAGCGCTTTACAGCTGCAGAAATTTGGTGCCAATATTTTTATCGTGGACATGATAGGTATCTCTGTGACCAGAGAGCTGGCCCCGCTTATTACCGCGATAGTCGTAGCCGGCAGAACCGGCTCTTCCTATACCGCGCAGCTCGGAGCGATGACCATCACCGAGGAGATAAGCGCCATGCGCATTATGGGGTTCGAGCCGCATCGATTTCTTGTCCTGCCGCGCATATTTGCTCTGGTGATTGCTATGCCGTTGTTGATTTTTTTTGCTGATATTATCGGCATTGCGGGCGGGATGATTGTCTCCAATATTCACCTCAATATTTCCTACAGTGAATTTCTCCACCGCCTGCAGAATGTACTGGATATGAAACACGTCTGGATTGGGCTGAGCAAGGGACCTTTTTTTGCCTGGTTAATCGCAGTGACCGGCTGCTTTCGGGGTTTTCAGGTTTCCAAAAATACCGAAAGTCTTGGCCGCTACACCACGACCAGTGTGGTCAACGCTATTTTTCTGGTGATTGCCTGTGACGCGCTGTTTTCTATTATCTTTACAGAGTTGGATATATGAGCGCCGTTATCACTGTTACCGATGTGGTGACAAGGTTTGCGGATAATGTTGTTCATGACGGCGTTAGCTTGAGCGTCGAGCATGGTGAAATATATGGCCTGCTGGGCGGCAGTGGTTCAGGAAAGTCGACATTAATGAAAGAGATGATCATGCTGCAGAGACCTTTTTCCGGAGAATTACATGTACTCGGCCATGATTTAATGAATGTTGGCCGGGCGGAAGCGGCTGAACTTCAGGGGCAGTGGGGCGTTCTTTTTCAACACGGCGCACTTTTTTCTTCACTGACGGTCATGGAAAATGTGGCAATCAGTCTCAAGGAGTATACGGCTTTGCCGGAAAAACTGATCCGTGAAATTGTGCGTATGAAAATCAACCTGGTGGGTCTTCCTGACTATGCGGCAGATCTTTACCCCGCCCAGTTAAGCGGAGGCATGGTCAAGCGCGCATCATTAGCGCGGGCGCTGGCGATGGATCCGTGCTTATTGTTTTTAGATGAGCCGACCTCCGGGCTGGATCCCATTGGGGCTGAAGAGTTTGACCATCTGATTCTGGAATTACGGGATATGCTGGATATTACTGTGGTAATGGTGACCCATGATCTTGACTCAATCTGGACCATTGTGGATCGTTTTGCCGTACTGGCCAATAAAAAAGTGATAGCGGAAGGTACGCTGCATGAGGTGATACAACAGTCTGATCCGGTTATCCAGCAGTTTTTCCGGGGGGAGCGCGGTCGCCTAAGGAGTGGTCATGGAAAGTAGAATAAATTATACCATTGTCGGACTCTTCGTCGTTATCCTGACAGCGGCATTGTTAAGTGCTGCCTTCTGGCTGACACAACAGTTTGGAAAGCAGACGTATGATAATTATTACGTGCACCTGTCAGAATCGGTGGCAGGTTTGAATATAGACGCCGCGGTTAAATATCGGGGAGTGGATGTAGGGTCGGTGATCAAAATCGGACTTAAAGCGAATAACCCTGAAGTGGTGGAGCTACTGCTTAAGATAAATCAGGATATACCGATCAAGACCGATACTACAGCGGCGTTGAACTTCTACGGTATTACCGGGCTTGCCTATATCGAGCTGAAGGGGATCGACAAAGAAGCAATGCTGTTAAAGAGGGACGATAATGAGATACCCGTTATCCCGTCAAGGCCGTCAACATTAAGAAGAATTGATCAATCTTTGAGTCAATTAGCAGAAAAATCGATTGAGACTCTGGAAAACATTAATCGTCTGCTCGGTGACAAAAATTTGGATAACGTTGAACTGCTGCTTTTTGAAAGTAAAGGGCTGGTTAAAGACCTGCGCGGCCAACTACAGGGGATTGCGATGCTGCTTGATAATGGGCTGGTGATGGAGAACAAGATCGTCGCAGCCTCTGAACAGGTCGGCGCGGCTTCAACCAGTATCAGTCGAATGGCTGATAATCTCGAAAAAAATACCACCGCTCTCAGTCGGGAAATGAGCAGCGGGATGCGCGAGAGTTTTATTGCATTAAACCAGCTGTTAAGCGACCTTGATATTCTGATAGGGAATCTGCAGAGGACTCTGCAGGGCATTAAAGACAGCCCTGCGGATCTGCTTTTCAAGCGTACGCAGGCAAGGCCGGGCCCGGGTGAGGAGGGTTATCATGAAAAATAGAGGTTACCTATTGCTGGCTGTATTATTGATAGGGATAACCGGGTGCGCCGGTGAAAAACTCCCGCCTCTTTCTACCTATACGCTTTCTCCTCAGTTAAATAGTTCAAGCCTGTCTCAGACTCGGGAAACAAAACCCGTCAGGATCCTTATGTTAGGCCGGATCCGCAGTCTGCAAGCCTTTAGCGGTAGTGAGATAATTTACCATGATAGTAAATATGGGCAGAGCAGTTACGCTTATAGCCGCTGGAGTGATGCTCCCGTGACCATGTTGCTGCCTATTTTTCAGGAAGCGCTGGAAAAGAGCGGTCGCTATCTTGCTGTCGTTCCCCATTCATCACAGTCGCAGTCTGATTTGCTGCTGGAAAGCTCACTGCTTGATTTCAGTCATAGTATCAATGCGGATGGGACCTCTGATGGTGTAATCAGGATGCGCTTTAATCTTCTCGACAACAAGACAAAAAGGGTGGTAGGCAGCCGGGATTTTGTGGCAAAAGTGCCGGTAGCACCGCCAATGAATGCTGCGGGTGCGGTATTTGCGTTGAACAAAGCGGTTACCATCATTACTCAGGAATTGATAATCTGGTTGAGATAAAAGCAATCTAAGAATTGAGCAGGTAAAACGAGGCCTGTGTGAGTCAGCAATGCTGCAGGTGCTATAACGTGCAGGGTGCATTTATGCACCGAAATCACAAGTAATAAAGGTAACAATAGGTGGTGCGCAAGCCCCCCCTGCGTTGCTGGTCTTCTATTGTCTGCTGCGTAAATTTACAGCGCCTTTCATGCATCATCAATACTCAGCCATGCTCAAAGTGTTATTTTGAGGATGGCCGAGTATAAGCTAACCCACCGCCCGGTCAGCATCGCTGTTTTCTGACGCCTGAGCAGCGGCGAGCTTTTTTAACTGCTCTACACTGTCAGGTCTGCCCAGTAAATAGCCTTGCAGTTCATCACAGCCTTGTTCGCGCAGGAACTGTTGCTGCTCTTTGGTTTCCACGCCCTCCGCGACAACCCGTAAGTTCAGATTGCGTGACATACTGATGATAGCGCGTACCAGATTTTCATCATCGCCATCGCCGGGGACATCCAGTATAAAAGAACGATCTATTTTGAGGGTGTCTATCGGTAGCTTTTTCAGATACATCAAAGAGCAGTAGCCGGTACCGAAGTCATCAACAGCAAATTTAATACCCATTGCCCGAATCTCCTGCAGTACCGGGAGAATCTGATTGATATTTTCCATCACATGGGTTTCAGTGATTTCCAGTTCCAGAAGATGAGGCGATAAAGCGGAATTCTCCAGCGCTGTTGTAATATCCTGAATCAGGCTGGGCGAAGAGAGCTGACGTGGAGACAGGTTCACCGATACCGGTATTGGATAACCTTCTGCATTCCACCGCGCCGCATCGCTACAGGCTTGCTGTAACACAAAACGGCCGATTTCGATTATCAGGCTGGAGCCCTCCGCCACCGGGATGAATTCTCCCGGAGAGATTAAACCGTGCTCTGGATGACGCCAGCGCAGCAGAGCCTCGGCACTGAGCATCTGCTTGCCTTCTATATCAAAACGTGGCTGGTATTGCATAAACAGTTCATTGTTATCCAGCGTCTTATGTAACTCCTCTTCGAGATAATGACGTCTTTGCTGTTCGCTGTTAATTGCCACATCGAAAAATTGAATCACATCACGGCCCCTTGCTTTTGCCTGATACATCGCCTGATCGGCATGCCGTGTCAGGGTGTCAGCATCCTCACCATCTTTGCCGATCAGGGAAACCCCGATACTGACTGTACTGAAGCATTGCAGCGTATTGAGCTGATAAGGTTTACTCAGGGTACTGAGGATACGCTCAGCTATCTGTCTAACCTGATTGAGGTTGCGTATCTCACGCAGAATAACAGTAAATTCATCACCGCCAAGACGGGCGACAGTGTCCTTAGCCTGTATGCAGGTACGCAGGCGATCGGCAACCTGCTGCAGCATTTGATCGCCCACAGCATGGCCATAGGTATCATTAATATTCTTAAAATGATCCAGATCGATCGACATCAGCGCAGTGATAAGCAGTGAATCACTGCGCATTGCTTCATCTAATTTCTGTTTAAAGAAGCTGCGGTTTGGTAACCCTGTCAGGCTGTCATAAGAGGCTAACCGTTCAAGCCGTTGTTCGGCAAACTTTAGTTCAGTGATATCATTAAACAGCAGTACATAACGTTTCTGAGCATCTTCACTGGACAGACGGGTCGCAGAAACCAGTACGGGTAGTGTCCTGCCGTCAAGACCGCGTAACGTCGCTTCACCCTGCCAGCGCATGGCATGCTGCAATTTCTGCATAATCTCCGGCTGTTCCACCATAAATGAATATATCGCGAGAGAAGCATCACCGGCGCCGTAACCTATCATTTCACTGAAGGCTTTATTGACCGACACTACATTCAGTTTATCATCGAGCACAATAATTGATTCTGCTGTTTCTGCAAACACCTGCTGGGCCAGACGCAGTTGATCTTCGGCCTCTTTGATATTCGTTATATCGGTTGCAATCGCGCCTATCGAAGCGAGTTCGCCGTGATCATCCATAATGGGAAATTTATTCACCAGGAAGGAGCGGTGCGCATTATTGTTTTCAATTTTCATCTCGTATTGAACAGGGTGATGGCTAATCTGCACTTGTTTATCTTCTGCAAACATCAGTGGCATGATTTTCTCGCTTAATCCCCTTTCTTTATTAGCATCGATCACCTCTGCCAAAGGTTGATTGATTAGCTGAAAGTTGTTTTTTAAATCTTTGATAAAAATCAGATTCGTTGAATTATCGACAATGCAGGAAAGGTGTTTGTCACGATCACGGATGCGCTGCAGCATTTTCTCGACGGCGTTACCCACCCGGATAAATTCAGCGAAACGACCTCCGTTAAAAGTTGTTGGCGAGCCGCTTTGCGGTACCTGTTCAGCATATCGGGTGATCTGCTGTAATGCATTACTGATCAGGTAGTGAAGTAAAACAATGGTCGCGATAGCGAGCAGTACCACCAGCCCGGCGGCGAAATAAATATTGATGAAGTAGGCATTTTTAATGAGCAGCTGCTTGTCGTTGGACAGCAGTGAATGAACCTTGTATTGATCGCTGTTGCCGATCTGCAAATAGTGGGTTCTTAAGGTACTCTTTTCCATCATGATCGGCGATTTATCAGTACTAAACGGTGCGTTGTGCAGAGTCTGCAGTTGTCCCGGCTGACTTTCCAATGCATCGAGCAGAATATTATCGCTGCTTAAGGAGATAGCCTGGGACCCGAATAGCTCATGCAGCTGATTGATAATCCAAAAATTATTATTAAGCAGTACAAAAGTATGCAGTTTGCCGATCACCTCGCCGGATTGCGGTGCAAGTAAGGGTAGGGATAATCGCAGCAGACTGTACAGTTTTTCCTGCTCCTGCCATGTTATGCTGGTCCATATTCCGAAGGGGCTATACCCTTTGCTGATCTGCTCCAGGGGTAATTGCACACCAAGCACAGAGACATTGCTGGAAATGATGCTTGAACCGTCCTTGCTTTCGACAATCAGGGCATCGATATATTTGCCGCTGCCGCTCGCCAGCAAACTGCCCAGTAGCGAATTAATATTTTTCACATTTTCTGTGGTTAAACCCTGCTGCAGTTGCTCGCTATCAGTCAGTCCCTGACTGATCTGTTTAATATTATTAAACTGCGCATCCATCAAAGCATCGAGGGCATGCTGATCGCGCTGATAAGCCAACTCAACCTGATGCTCAAGCACTTGTTCTGCGCCCCTATGGACGGGTATCAGTAAGATAGCGGAGGAGATTATCAGTAAACCCAGTACCAGAGAGAGGATAACCCTTGAGAAACGTAATTTTTTTGTCTTCATTTAGTTGCTCTCCGCCGGTAATCCGCTCAGTCTGAACGCATGTTTTTTCAGGCGATTGATTTCAGCAAGTGACAGCTTTTTGTCCAGCAGTTTAATCTCACCGGCAAAAATATGCGGAACATGATCTGTTTGCATGTACTGGTCCAGTTTGATCGCTTCGGCCATGGCGATACCGTTGTCATCGTTGCTGCGCATTACCGTAATATCCAGTTCCTGCTGCTGCAGGGCCTGCAGCTCGGCTTCGCCGCCCCCCCAGCCATTGATCAGGATATCAAGACGATCAGTTTCACGTAATGCCTGCAGGGCGCCGAGGGCGATGTCCGTAGAGCAGGCATAAATCATTTTCAGATCCGGGTGCTGCTGTAAAGTCTGCAGCGTCGCCTGATAGGCTTTCTCTATATTATTGTCTGTATAATAAGCGCTAACCTGAGTGATGCCCGGGTATTTAGCAGCCTCTTCGGCAAAGGTGTCTCCGCGCATCCTGCTTACGTACCCCTGCGAGTGATACAACAGCAAATATTTCCCGCGATGATTGATTTGTTCAAGCATTGACTGAGCCAGCTGCTTGGTCCCCTGGACATGATCAAAGCCGGCATACATAAAGGGACGGCCTGTCTGCCACTGTTTCAGCGGGGTGGTAATATTCTGCAGGATAATTTTCGGCCTGCCTTGCGAGAGCATTCGGTCAATCATTCTGCTATGCGGGGCGATGTCCAGAGTAAAAATCAGATAATCGGGCTGCCATTGCAGGGCGTCAGCCAACTGCCGGCTCTGTAGCTCGGAATCAACTGCAGGGCGGGAGGCAAAGAAGTTTAATTCATAGGGGATGTGCAGAGCTGTCAGGCGCCTTTCAAAGGAAAGTAAACTCCTGCGCCAGTAATCCGCTGCCTGGATGCTGGGGTAGATCACAGCAATACGAACCGGCTCCTCCAGTAGCGTTGCCGTTGGCGCCGCTGCGGCTGTGACTATTTTCGCAAAATCAGCCATAACCGTTTTCTGTTCGGGATGCTGGCGGACATAACGGTCAATAGTAATATATTCTTCTGCAGCGAGTAATTTCTGGCTATACAGGCTTGTGCTTAAAACCAAAATCAGGATAGTCGGGATATCTCTCCATGAGGTACTCCGGAACATAGTAAAAAACTCCTTTTTATTACCACCCGGGTAGTATGAGTCAAGTGATTTAAATCACTGTAATGTAAAATACAAATGAATGATATCTGGGAGGCGGAAATAACGCAAGTGCTGTCTTGGGCGCATATTTCTGAGCGCCAGTTAAGGCGGCTCAGATCATAGTCATAAAGCTATTTTTCATTTCACTAATTATAGGTATTAACGCATTGAAGATTCATCGAATATAAATTGTTGCGGTTATTTTGAGCAAATATTTTAAGTAAATATGCTACTCTCCGGCAGCAACTATTATAGAGAGGATCAAAGCAACTTATGGATAATGGCAAGGTGGTTACGCCTTCGGCGGATCAAAATCAATTTAAAATTGAATTGAATAATGTCCCAATTCATTGGGAACTGAACAAAGGCAGCTTTACCTTTTTTGGTATCAAATCAGTTTTATTTTGGAAAGATCCTTCTCTGTTAAATATTATCGCCCCTTTGGCAAAAGAGCTCGGTGTTGATATGTTTCGTTTACTTGTTGCAGACTCTACCAGTGAAGGCACAAAAGAAGACTATCTTCTGATGGTGAATACCATGGGTAATACCTTTGAGGAGGGTTTTCTGGGCTGGGGCAGGGCTATATCAGCTGCCGGTTGGGGAACCTTTGAACTGCCGGAATGTAATTATCCGAGCAGGAAAGCCACCGTTATTGTGCGCAATGCCTGGGAAGTTGGTATGCAGAGTCAGTTGCCGGAAAATGAGCGCTGGGGCTGCCCTTTTTTACAGGGCAAAATAATCGGTTTATTTTCCCAAGCCTTCGCGGTGAATTGTTGGGCGGACGAATACTGTGATTATAATAATGGATATGTACAGTTTTCGATTTACCAGACGGGTAAAACCATACACGAGGAGTTACTGCAGTTACGCGAACTGCGTATGGAAGAGCGGGAGCGTGCACTTGTTGAGCAGGTTAGATTGCAAACCATTGATTTAGCAAAAGCGCATAACCGATTAGAAGCCTATTCCCATTCTCTTGAAAAAAAGGTAGAGGAGCGTACGCAGGAGCTGGAGTTATTATTAGAGATACTGCGAGAAGAAAAACAAAAGCTTAAAAAGATGGCGGCAATAGATCCTTTAACCGGGTTGCTTAATCGCCGCGCATTTTACGAAGAATACAAGTTATTGATTAAAAAAAGACAAGATGACAAAAAAACTGACAGCTTAATAATGCTCGACATCGATTCTTTTAAAAGTATAAACGATCGTTATGGACACGCTGGGGGTGATCACGTCTTAATTGAGTTTTCGACACTGTTAAAAGCTACATTTTATCCACATGATATTTACGCGCGATTCGGTGGAGAAGAGTTTATCGTTATCTGCACGGACTTGGATATAACAGCAAATCCCGCTCCCCTGCACAGGTTTCTAAAAATTATTGAAGAGCATCCGCTATATTTTGAAGGCCAGAGTTTCAATATCACCGCCAGTGCCGGCGCAACCCTGATTGAGCACCAGGATATAAACTTGGATAAAGCAATCAAAGCGGCTGACCTGTTACTCTATAAAGCGAAAAAAAATGGACGTAATCAAGCCATCATAGGCTGATATTCGGGGTACGGCCGTTTAATAAATTTATAGCGGTTTAGGGAAGTTCCGCGGACCCGTTGTTTTTACCTTAATGTTTGTGGATTGTGGTGTATAAATGCACCCTACATTTGTTTGTTGAAAATTGCTCCTGCAGAGAGCCCAATCGTAGGGTGTGCTCGCGCACCATTTTTTACCTTTAATGCCTGCGGTGCGCGGCCTTTAGGCTGTATCTTTTATCTGGTCGTTTGTTTATAAAAAATAATTCGGGGTATCGCTGTTGTTTATCAGCATTCTTCTGACTAAATCTAATGCTCGTGCCGTTACCATTTGTTGAAAATAGTGTCTGTTACCTTTAAGACAGAAATATTGACTGAACATTTGCTCTTTTGTTCCCCATGCAATCCATACCGAGCCGACGGGTTTATCCCTCGAACCGCCATCCGGTCCGGCAATGCCGGAAACGGCAATCACGATATCAGCATCCGCTTTATTTAATGCCCCCCGCGCCATGGCCAATACCGTTTCTGCACTGACTGCACCAAACCGCTCGAGAATAGTCGGATCAACATCCAGCATTTTCTGTTTCATAACGTTGGAATAGGTAACAAATCCGGCTTCAAAGACCGAAGATGCCCCTCCGATTCTGGTTATTTCGCTGGCAAGCAGTCCGCCCGTACACGACTCAGCCAGGGTTATTTTCAAATTCTGCTCTCGGCATAATTGCACTACATGCTCGGCCAGTGTTTTTTCCTGCTCGGTTATCTCTTCGATGAGATGGGCGCCTAAGAGATTTTTTAATTTATCTATCACCTTTGTTTTAAGAAAAAGGTGCTGCTTATTCTCTATGGTCAGTTTTAGTTCAAGTGTCGGCATGGCAGCCCGAAAACCCAGTTCAACCTCTGCCGGCCAGTCGGGAATCTCTTTTTCAATCAGGGTTTGCAGCGTTGATTCACCAAAACCAAATACCTGAAATCGGGTATTGTCCATTTCACCACTCAACTTCATTGTATCCTGCAGAAGTGGCAATATTTCCTGATCGATCATTAATTTAAGTTCATGGGGTACACCGGGAGTACAAATTATCAGGCAGCCGTTTAATATTAAAGAAAACCCGACCGCGCTGCCGGTACTATTATCAACAATATCACAACCTTTAGGCAGTAATGCCTGTTTAAGGTTTGACTGGCTCAACGTTATGGCACGCCTTTCACACCATTTTTGTAAATGTGTTAATGCTTCAGGGTGCTGCTCTATTGGTAAATTGGCAGCTAAAGCGAGTGCCTGCGCGGTTAAATCATCGCTGGTGGGCCCTAAACCGCCGTTGATAATCAGCAGGTCGGCGTTATGGCTGATATTTTCTATTTCTGTCACCAGCAGGTTTAAATCATCTGCTACGGTTACTTTTTTGTAGATTTTAATGCCCAATGCTTTAAGGCTTTTGGCGATCATTGCGGAATTGCTGTCGACAATATCACCGATCATTAATTCATTTCCGGTAAGAAGAAGTTGTACATTAGCTGTGGTCATAAAAAGATTCCTGACAAATAGAGTATGCCAGACTACTGCAAAGCGAGCATTTTTGTTAGTACTAAAGGCGAATAAGATATTTTATAACTGTCTGCAGCAATGTAGTGTTGAGGCGAAAACTTCTGTCTGCATGTTTTGTTGCTTTGTTGAAAGCATCGGTATATTTGCGGTGCATAAATGCAGCCTGCGATATACCAGTTAGTTTAATTGCTCACCAATGTAGGGTGTGCCTGCGCACCGTTTGTAATTATTTTTATTGTTCTCTATTTGAGGTGCATAAATGCACCCAACGATATACCGTTTTGCTTAATTTCTCATCAGCGTAGGGTGTGCCTGCGCACCGTGTCCCTTCCCGTCAGAATACTATGGAAATACCTGAGTAGGCGCATTCAATAAATTCTCTGCTGAGTATCGACATCAAAAAACACCGCCTTCGACATATCAATCAGCAGCGGCATTAATGTTTCTACCCTGCATTCGGCGGTCGGGTGTATACGGCAAACCGTTTTTACGCCATTGATACGGACGGTGATCAGGGTGTCCGGTCCGGTAGGTTCAATAATTTCCACAGCGCAATTGAGCGTGGCACTATCGGCTTTTTCTTCACCCTTCTGGGTGATTTGCTCCGGACGAATTCCCAGCACAACGCTTTTACCCGCATAGTTTTCCAGCCCGCTGATAGTTTGTTTAATCGGCATTTGATGCACTTTTCCGCCACTTTCCAGGGTTATCTGAATAACACCGTCTACCTTCTCAACCGGGCAGGGGATGAAATTCATCGAAGGGCTGCCCATAAAACCGGCGATAAACTGATTGCACGGGTTGTCGTAGATCTCCTGCGGCGGCCCGACTTGCTGTATTTCACCATCTTTCATCACCGCTATCACATCACCCAGGGTCATCGCTTCAATCTGATCATGGGTGACATAAACGATGGTCGTCCCGACACGCTGGTGCAGCTCTTTGATTTCACTGCGCATCTCGACACGTAACTTGGCATCCAGATTAGATAGCGGTTCGTCAAACAGGAAGATCGCAGGGTCACGCGCCAGAGCTCTTCCCATAGCCACACGCTGACGCTGTCCGCCCGACAGCTGCTTGGGTTTACGATCCAGTAACGACTCGATTTGCAGTAACTTTGAGACTTTATCGACAATCTTTTCCTGCTCATCTTTTGCTGTTTTGCGTATTTCCAAACCGAATGAAATATTTTCGCGCACGGTCATAGTCGGGTAGAGTGCATAGGACTGAAACACCATGGCAATATCACGGTCTTTAGGATCTAAATGGGTGACATCCCGATCGCCAATGGAAATGCTGCCCTTACTTACCGATTCCAAACCTGCAATCATATTCAGCAGGGTCGATTTACCGCAGCCTGATGGTCCGACTAAAATCAGAAACTGTCCCGGCTCGACTTGTAAATCAATGCCTTTCAGTACCTTTACCTTGCCATAGGTTTTTTCAACATTCTCTATTTTTAACGCCTGCATGATTTGCCCCTCAACCTTTAACTGCGCCTGCTGTGAGTCCCTTAACGAAATACTTGCCGGCTACCACATACACCAGCAGGGTAGGCAGTGCTGCAATAATTGCTGCCGCCATATCGACGTTATACTCTTTAACACCGGTACTGGTATTGACCAGATTATTCAGGGCAACGGTGATTGGCTGCGCATCACCGGAGGAGTAAACCACGCCAAACAAAAAATCATTCCAGATCTGAGTAAACTGCCAGATCACCGATACGACGATAATCGGCATCGATACCGGTATAATAATCCGGAAGAAAATCATCCAAAAACCTGCTCCGTCAATACGCGCCGCATTCACCAATTCGCTGGGAATGCTGACGTAATAGTTGCGGAAAAACAAAGTGGTAAAGGCCAGGCCATAAATGGTATGAACCATGATCAGCCCGGTGGTGGTGCCTGCCAGACCAAGAAAACCCAGGGTGCGCGCCATGGGTAACAGAATAACCTGGAAGGGGATCATCGTGCCGATCAGCAGCATGCCGAAAAACAGATTGCTGCCCCGGAAGGTCCATTTAGTCAGCACATACCCGTTTAATGCGCCAATCACGGTTGAAATCACCACGGCAGGGACAACAATCAGTACCGAGTTCCAGAAGTAACCCTTCAAACCTTCACAGCTTACCCCCGTACAGGCGGTTCCCCAGGCCTTTCCCCAGGCATCGAAGTTAACGGCTTGTGGCAGCGATAACAGAGTGCCTGCGCGGATCTCATCGAGGTCTTTCAGTGAGGTAATCAGCATCACAACCAGCGGCATTAAATAAACAAGAGCAGCAAAGGCCAGTAAGCTGTAGATCAAGACTCTGTTAATGCTCATTATTTTTCTCCCTTAGCTCCGAATACAGATAAGGCACAATAATGGCAACCACCGCCAGCAACATCATCATCGAAGCTGCGGAGCCAAGACCGATTTGTCCGCGTGTAAAAGAATAGGTATACATAAAGGTAGCCGGCACGTCCGTTGCAAACCCGGGGCCGCCGCCAGTCAATGCGACAATTAAATCAAAACTTTTAATGGCAATATGGGTGAGTACGATTAATGCGCTGAAAAATACCGGGCGCAGTCCGGGGATAATTATTTTTCGGTAGATAAGCGGCATGGAGGCCCCGTCAACCCGGGCGGCTTTGATAATATTATCATCCACACCGCGTAACCCCGCGAGACACAGCGCCATCACAAAACCGGAGGACTGCCAGACACCGGCAATCACCACGGTATAAATGGCCATATCGGTATTGACCAACCAGTCAAAGGTAAAAGATTCAAAGCCCAGTTCACGCACCAGACGCTGAATGCCCAATTCAGGATTAAGGATCCATTTCCAGGCCGTTCCGGTCACAATAAAAGAAAGTGCCATCGGGTATAAATAGATAGTGCGGATAGCACCTTCCGCACGAATCTTCTGATCCAGAAAAATAGCCAGAAATAACCCCAGCAGTAAACAGATGGCGATAAACAATCCACCGAAGATCATCAGGTTTTCCGCAGCTACCCACCAGCGATCATTGGCAAACAGTTTTTCATATTGCATAGTGCCTGCCCAATTATACTTCGGCAGCATCCGCGATGAGCTGAAAGACAACCAGGCATTGAGCAGCATAAAGCCGTAGATAAAAACCACTGCGGCAACAAAAGTCGGTGCCACGACCAGTTTGGGTAAAATGTCCCCCAGCCATTGACGGGGACTGCCGGATCTATTCATAACTGGATTATTTCTCTTTAATTGCGCAAAGGAAAACCGGAACTCAGCTAAAAAGCACTGAGATCCGCAAGGTTAAAAATCAGACCTTATTGAGCTGCTGCGACGGCTTTTACCAGCTTATCAGCAGCTGCTTCCGCCGTTATTGAATCTGAGTTGTAGAACTCAGTAACGGTATCGTAGATAGCACCTTGAGTAGAAGAGAAGGTTGACATACCGTGCGCCATACTGGGCACTAACGTATTTGCTTTTGCCGTGCTGACAAAGTCTTCTGCTGACAATTTTGCACAATCATCAAATTTATCCATTGGCAGATTCAAACGCGCAGGAATAGAGCCTTTGTTGAGATTAAATATCTCCTGGAAGGCCGGGCTCAGGATGGTACTGGCCAAGTCATTTTGCCCCACCTGCAGCGCTTTGTCATCCAGATCAAACATCACAAAACTGTCGATGTTAAAAGTGAAATCATCTGCGGTGCCCGGCGCCGCAACGCAGATATAGTCTTTGCCCGGTACTTTGCCCGCAGCAGTAAATTCACCTTTTGCCCAGTCACCCATAAACTGCATGCCGGCTTCGCCATTAATCACCATAGCGGTGGCCAGATTCCAGTCACGTCCCGGTGAACCCGGGTCAGTATAGGCTTTGATTTTATGGAAAATTTTCAACGCTTCAATCATGGTTGGGCTGTTCAGGGTTTGCGCATCTAAGGCGACAAAAGCTTTATTATAAAACTCAGCACCTGCCACACCTAATACAACTGATTCAAACATGGTTGCATCCTGCCAGGGCTGTCCGCCATGGGCAACAGCGGTCATGCCTGCCGCTTTGATTTTATCAGCAGCAACAAAGAACTCATCCCAGGTTGTCGGAACGGTTGCGCCTGCTTTTTTGAACACTTCCGGATTGGCCCACATCCAGTTTACACGGTGCACGTTAACCGGAACGGCAACGTATTTCCCCTGATATTTCATCACATCAGCCACAACACCCGGTAGCAGTGCATCCCAGCCTTCTGCCTTGGCGATGCCGTCAAGATTGGCCAATACCTCTTCGTCTCCCCATTCCTGAATGCTTGGACCTTTGATTTGCGCTGCAGCCGGTGGATTACCGGAAACAACCCGCGACTTAAGTACCGTCATGGCACTTTCACCGCCACCGCCCGCCACCGCAAAGTCTTTCCACTGATGTCCTTTCGCTTCCAACATTTTTTTCAGCTCAGCCACTGATTTAGCTTCACCACCTGAGGTCCACCAGTGCAGCACTTCCACCTCTGCAGCGTGGGCTGCCATGGAAAGGCCTAATGCCATTGAAATACCTAAAACTAGTTTTGAAATTCTCATACGATTTCCCCTTACCACAAAAGCCTGGCAGCCGTGAGCTGCTCAGGCTGAAACTTGTCGAGTAGCAGTTATTTGCGTAATCAATTGCTTTAAATGATTTTGTTAAATAAATGCTGTAGAAATCCATTTTTCAGAAAAGAGTCCGTTGATCATTACAATATAGACGATATACAGGAAGTTGAGAGATAAGGACGGGAATGAAGATATAATACCAAATCCGATAATTATCTATTCATTTATGCTTGTTAAAATGAATGCTAGCTAGTTCTCATCCAGAAACGTTAACATACTGAAATATATAAAAAAATAGGTAAAATAGCAGGAAAACTCCGGTAAGTTTACTATAATTAATAGTGCTAACCAATTGATTACATTAAAAAAACCG
>NZ_JBFGZY010000034.1:0-28539 GCF_041586535.1 Psychromonas sp.
GCCCGAAGGGTTCGGCTAAAAGCGTTTTACTCTTTGTTGCGAGGTATTTACTTAGAATGACTAAGCTACACACCTCGCGTCGCGATTAAAACGCTTTTATCTCGAACAAAAATTAACCGCGAAAGATCAACAGACCCTAATCATTAATACTAATATCTGATACCGGAATACAACTGCAGGCTAGAATATAACCCTGCTCAATCTCCAGCTGGGTTAACCCCTGGCTGCTCAGTGAAATCACTTCACCTTCGATTAGTTTTACCTTGCAGCGCCCGCATTTGCCACCACGGCAAGAGTACGGGATATTAATACCTGCCTGCTCAGCCTGATCTAACAACAACTGCTGATTATCGCCACTAATGGTCAGATCTGAACCCTGGTAATGTATCTCCAGCTGCTTTTTATTTTTTTCCTGGACGTCATCATGGGAGCTGTAAAAAGGCGCCCCTTTTGTTTCGAGTACTTGTATTTCGTCGCCGATACGGATTAAACCCTCATTAAGGGGAATTAAATTTTGTCCAAAATCGATATTACCCTGATAATAACGAAATTTGGCTAATGTCCGTAAAGGTTCATTAATATCGGCGATACCGGTCGTAGGATCAACATTAGTAAACAAGCAGCGTGAACAGGGCTTGCTGACCTCAAACTCGACTTCTCCGATTCTGATCCGTGACCAGCTATCTTCAACAAAAGGAAAATCGCCGTTAATCACAAGATTGGGGCGAAAATGTAAGGCGGTTACCGGCTTTTCCAAGCGCGCATTAAGTTGGTCAACTGAGGTTTGGTTGATTAACAGTAAAGGGTAACCATCGGCAAATGAAACCTGTGTCTCTCTGTTCTTTATAAAACGTTGTGTTTGCGCTGCACAAAAGACCAGTTGGCATTTTTGCTGTAAAAAGGTAGAAAACCAGTGATCATATGCATCATCACAATGTACAGCATTAAGGCTATCTGACCAGATCGTTGCATTTTTAGTCTGTTCACTGAATTCGGCCGGATTAATCGTTAACGACGGCATATCGGGTGCGTCAACGATTAACATTTGTTTCGAAAACTGTACCTGAATTTGGGTGAGTTGCGGATAACTCCGCCCGGTAATAAATTGTCCCTGCTCGTCAATCAGCATATAGCGACGATCAAATTGCAAACCTTTTTCTTCAACTTTTGCCGCTGGCTGATTAATCGCTTTACCTGATTTGATCGGGTAAATATAAATATCGTTAAGTGTTTGCAAATTAAGATCCTTTTTATTCAGTTCGTTCAGCCAGGTAGCCATGGTAATCCGGAATGCGCGTGTCGTAACTTGTTTTGAAATGTAAGGAATCAATAATAAAGTCAGCAGTAGAAATATTTGTCGCAACGGGGATGTTCCATACCGCAGACAAACGTAATAACGCCTTTACATCGGGATCATGGGGTACCGCATTCATCGGGTCCCAAAAGAAAATTAGCAGATCAATCTCACCTTCAGCTATTTTTGCACCGAGCTGCTGATCTCCTCCCATCGGACCGGATAATAAACATTTAACCGGTAACCCTAATTTTTTGGCCAGTAAACTACCTGTTGTGCCGGTGGCATAAAGCTGGTGTTGTTTTAATATATCCAGACGTCTTTCAGACCAGTTTAATAACTCAACTTTCATATGGTCGTGTGCGACAAGTGCTATGCGCTTAAATTTAGGTAACTCGCGTGTTATGTACTGCATTTTAGTCCCTTATAAATTGCGGAGAGTAAGCCGTTAATATCAATGTTAGCCATTGCATGGGTCCCAGCTACAGCTGTTCAACATCATTTTTTAGAATTTTGTGCTATTAGAATAATATCAACATGTTGCTTTATCTGTTTTAGCGGCCCTTAAATAGATCCCCTGTTTAATGGAATTATTGCTTGTCATGTAAAAAAGTTAGTTGTTCTAATGCGAAGAATGTTAACCATGTTGTATTTAAATCTTACAACTTATTGAAGGTTGGAATTTTCAGGCTGGGTACATATTCCTCCTGGATATTGTAACGCAGTGATTGTTTGCCCGCTAGTCCCCTTAAAATGGGTATATTAAGCGATCACTTCTTGCTTTGCAGGTTCTTGTATATTAAAGCTAATAGCAGACGCATCTAATCTTTTTTAGTCAGAGTTTTCCTTGAGGCATTAACCGCAGAGCGTTTGATCGAAAAATTAAAGCACGTTGAAGGCACCGGAGGCAATGTGTTTGTTAAAATTCCGACTTCCATGACCATAGATACAGTTAATATGCACCCTCATTCTATGTTTTGTACATTATTTCCGGTGCTTGGTAATACAGGGCATGATGCGGGCAAAGAGCTGCTTGAGAAATTGAAAGAAAAGTCCTCTGTCTCGCAAGTGCTTTAGAAAGTCGTCTAAATAATGCCTGAATTAGCAATAAAAAAATAGCGTGTAAAAGTGTTAACACGCTATTTTATATGACTTTTTAAGCTGAGTAACGTTTGTCACCAAACATTAGTTTGTAGATTAACCAGATAGTTAAAATGAGTGTTAATGCGACCGACAGGACGTTTGAACCTAACTCCGGGTACTGTATGCCGAGAAATGCAGAATAAGAAAACATGCCGATAAAAAAGGCGCCCCAGGCTGGTTTTATACTGATTTCATTATCATCTTCTTTGATATAAAGACCGTAAAAATGATTCACGGAAAGGAACAGGGTTAAAAAGACAAACGGGGAAAAATGAATTGCCTGGATAGTCAGCATCGCATAACAAGCACTTAAAGAAAGACCTATTATAAAGGCATAAGTAAGCCATTTTAATGAAATAGTCGGAATAGTTGGTTGGCTCATAGCGTATTTCCTTCAATCAGTTAAAACATTAAACTTAAAAATAGCATGATAAATCACTGAGATCCTCTTTTTATTTGCCATTCTGTGCTGTAAAAGTTCAGTTTATTGAGTGAGGGTGTTTAACTTCCAAATAGCGCAGGATTTGTTATTTGAAGGTGTGAAAAATGAGTCTAACTTGCTAATATAATTTATCTATTGCCCTATCAGAGGTAGCTTATGTCCACAGTTAAAGATGCAAAAGTGAAAGTTAAATACTACAATTACGATGTCATTATTATTGGTACCGGGCCCAGCGGAGAGGGGGCGGCAATGAAGTTGGCTAAAGGTGGTTTACGGGTTGCTGTCATTGAAAAATACAAGGATATCGGTGGGGGCTGTACACATTGGGGCACTATTCCGTCCAAGGCGCTGCGGCATAGTGTTAGTCAGCTTATCGAATTAAAAAATAACGCGTTATTTACCAATAATTATCCGCACAATAAAACTTTTACCTTCAAGGATGTGTTAACTCATACTCAACAGGTGATTGCCAAGCAGGTGACGATGCGCAGTGGTTTTTACAACCGTAATAATTGCAGCTTATATTTTGGTGCTGCTGCTTTTGTTGATAAAAATACCATTTTAATTACCCGCAGCGACGGTACCTCGGAACAAATAACCGCTAAAGATATCATTATTGCCACCGGCTCACGGCCTTATCACCCGGCAGATATTGATTTTAGCGCGGCTAATATTTATGACAGTGATACCATTCTCTCTTTAGATTATCATCCTAAACACATTGTCATTTATGGTGCTGGCGTTATCGGCTGTGAATATGCGTCAATATTCAGGGGCTTAGGCGTTAAAACAGATTTAATCAATACCCGTGATCGTTTATTGTCATTTTTAGATGCGGAAATGTCCGATGCACTTTCTTATCATTTTAGAAATTCAGGCATGATCCTGCGTCATGATGAAGAATATGAAAAAGTTGAAAGTACACCCGAAGGCGTTTTGATTCACTTTAAATCAGGTAAAAGGATGAAAGCTGGTTGTCTTCTGTTTGCCAATGGGCGAACTGGCAATACAGATAAATTAGCATTGGCAAATGTTGGTTTAAAACCTGATGGTCGCGGCCAACTCGCTGTCAATGAACACCATCAGACTGAAGTGGATAATATTTATGCGATTGGTGATGTGATTGGCTATCCGAGTCTGGCAAGTGCAGCTTATGATCAGGGAAGAGTTGCCGCGCGCTTTATTTTAACCCGCGAAGGTAAGAAAAAGCAGATAAAAGATATCCCTACGGGTATTTATACTATTCCGGAAATTAGCTCCGTCGGTAAAACCGAGCAGATGCTAACCCAGCAAAAAGTCCCTTACGAAGTGGGCCGTGCACAGTTTAAAGATTTAGCCCGTTCACAAATCCTGGGCTCTGAGGTAGGCAGTCTGAAAATTCTCTTTCATCGGAAAACAAAAGAGATTTTAGGAATCCATTGTTTTGGCGAGCGGGCGGCAGAAATTATCCATATCGGTCAAGCGATTATGGAACAGCAGGGAGAAGCGAACAACATTGAGTATTTTGTTAATACTACCTTTAACTACCCGACCATGGCTGAAGCCTATCGTGTTGCTGCGTTAAATGGTTTAAACAGGCTGTTTTAGTGCCTGTTTTTACCGATGGATTATCGTAATGCCAAGGGGATCATTTATGATCCCCGTTAAAAAAATATCCCCGGATAAAGAGGTTTATTTACTCCCTTGAAGTGCTTTTAGGGTTAATAATAATGCGGATATACCGCGTGCTTCCTGAAAATCTTCTCGCGCTAATAATTCATCTACTTTATTTAACGGCCATTTTATGACCTCTAAGGGCTCAGGCTCGTCCCCTTCTATTTTTTCCGGATAAAGATCAAATGCCATAAACAGGGTCATTTCACTGCTGAAATAACTGGGGGCCATAGTCACTGTTTTAAGTTTTTGTAATCGCCGGGCACCAAAACCAACCTCTTCTTTCAATTCTCTATTTGCCGCGAATTCAGCTGTTTCGCCGGGATCAATAATGCCTTTTGGAAAACCTAATTCATAGGAGTGGGTTCCGGCTGCATATTCTCTGATCAGTAGAATTGTCTCTGCGTCATAAAACGGTACAATCAGTACCGCACCATGGCGGTAACCCTGCATGCGTTCAAATTCACGCTGTTGGCCATTGCTGAATTTCAGCTGCAACGCTTCAATTTTAAAAAATCGACTGCTAGCAACAAGGCTTCGCTTGAGGATTTGCGGTAATGTCGGTGATGATTGACTCATATGAACTCTCTTTGATCAGCGAATAAAGGTTATCTTACAAGTAACAATGAATTAATTACAACTTATTGGGGTAGTTTATGCATCTTGCATCAGAAGTCGATACTGTCTTATTGGATATGGATGGAACACTGCTTGATTTACATTATGATAATCATTTCTGGCAGGAATATGTACCCAGCCAATATGCGCACCAATCAGACCTTCCCTTCATGGAGGCAAAACACCATGTCTTTACCCAGTACAGCAAAGTAACCGGGAGCCTGAATTGGTATTGTTATGATTATTGGAGTGCTACTTTAGGCTTGGACATTCATCAATTACAACATCAAACCAAACATAAAATTCAATTACGCAGTGATACATTATGGTTTTTAGAATATTTAAAAAGATTAAACAAGCGGGTTATCTTATTAACCAATGCACATCGCAGCGGCATCGATTTGAAGATGCAGGTGTGTGGCATAAGCGCTTATTTCGAAGCTATTGTTTCCAGCCATGATTACCGGGTTGCCAAGGAAAATGTCAAATTCTGGCAGCAGGTTGCGAAGTTGCATAGCATAGACTTCAAACGATCTTTATTTATTGACGATAGTGAGAAAATACTGCTGGTGGCACAGCAGGCCGGGGTTGCGCACCTGTGCGGCATCAAAAAACCGGATAGTGAAAAACCTGAACAGGAGATGCAGTTTTTCAGAACTATTAAGCTATTTTCCGATTTATTGACAGAGTGATAAGCGGGTACTGCTGAATTGAGGAAAATGCGATTATCAGCCAAAAAAGCCAGTGCTGGTGCACTGGCTTTTTATCATGGTCTAGAATAGTTCATCATGGGAAGCAGGGGCATTAGCTGGTGCGGAGCCGTTACCAGAAGAAAATGCTTTTGTTTCAAAATCATTCACTCTATTTTCATATTCTGTCGGTACAGAATCTTCAGTGAAATATTCAAATAAGCTACTGTGATCTGTCTGGTAGGTTAGCAACCCCGATTTGCGATCAATACGCGCAGTAGAAATCTTATTGGGCGGATCAATGCTGAGCGCCGGATTTGATAAGGCTGTCGCCTGCATAAATTCTATCCATGCAGGTTGCGCTGTGCTCGCACCAAACTCGCCACCGGTGGTTTGTTCCTTATCCAGGTTGTTATTGTAGCGGGTCCTGCCCAGGTCTCGTTGAAAGTCATCAAATCCAACCCATGACGTGGCGACTGTATTGCCGACAAAGCCTGAAAACCATGCATCTTTCGAATCATTGGTCGTCCCGGTTTTACCGCCCATATCCTGACGTTCTATAGCGCGTGCAGCCCGCCAGCCCGTTCCGTTCCAACCGGTTTTATCCTGCCAGCTACCTCCTCCCCATACCGCTGTTCTCAATAATTCACGGGTTAAAAAAGCTGTTTCAGCACTGATTGCTGCCGGGGCTATTTGCGCTTCGCTTACCGGTGCAATAGGGCAGACATTTGCTCCTTGCTCCTGGATCGTTTGTGCCTCTGTAAGTGGCTGGATGTTTTCCTGCTGCGCATAAAGTTCTGCACAATAGGCACAGGCGATTTTCGGGTTTGCCTGATATATGACAGTACCATAAGCATCTTCAATGCGCTCTACTATATAAGGCTCTATTTTAAATCCACCATTGGCGATGATCGCATACCCCGTGGCAAGATTTAAAGGGGAAGTTGATGCTGAACCTAAGGCAATCGTATTATTTCTTGGCAGATCCTCTTTATCAAAGCCAAATTTTTCCAATTGTCTGATAACTTTTGTCAAGCCCAGATCCTGTACCAAACGCACTGATACAACGTTTTTTGACTGTCCAAGCGCACGTCGTAAACGAATCGGACCGTCATAAACCTCGGGTGAATTTTTAGGTCTCCAGGCTGCGCTACCGCTCCATTGATTAATAGGAGCATCGTTTACCAGAGTGGCGAGCGTATAACCATTATCAAGTGCCGCAGAGTAAATAAAAGGTTTGATATTGGATCCGACCTGACGTTTCGCCTGCGTGGCACGGTTAAATTTACTTTGTACAAAACTAAAACCACCCACCAGAGAAGTAATAGCGCCATCCTGAGGATTAAGCGAAACAAATGCTGCACTCACATCGGGATATTGGGATAATTCTAATTTTTGTTCAACTTCGCGAACCCATATCTGCTGACCCACCGCGACTATCTCTGAGGCTTTTTGCGGTTCTCTGCCTTGTCTGGAATCACTGATAAAGGGCCTCGCCCATTTTAAGCCGTCCCAGAAGATGGATTGAACTGCACCATTGCTGTTTTTACTGATTACTTTAATTTCTTTTTCTGCAACACTGGTTACCACTGCTGGATATAGATCGCCAAAATTCGGTGTCTGGCTGAGATTCGTTGTGATCTGCTCGGTAGTCCATTTTTCAGCAGGAGCTTGCCACAAGGTTTTGCTCGCGCCGCGGTAACCATGGCGTTTATCATAATTATGCAGATTGTTCAGCAGCGCCTGGTTAGCGGCTTCCTGATTTGTTTTATTGATAGTGGTATAGACACTGAAGCCATCGTTGTAGCTGCGTTCAGTGCCGAATAGCTCAATTAATTTATTACGCGCCATTTCAGCAACATAATGAGCAGACAGGGTAATCTCTGCACCATGGTATTTAGCTGTAATCGGGCTTGCTTTTGCCTGCTCATACTCAGCCTGGCTGATATAGTTTTCGGATAGCATGCGTAATAAGACGACATTACGACGCATTTCAGCATTTTTCGGCGAAGAGATTGGATTCAGGTTTGAAGGTGCTTTCGGCAAGCCTGCCAGGACGGCCATTTCAGCCAGGGTTAACTCTGAAACGCTTTTACCATAATAAACCTGTGCAGCGGCGCCAATACCGTAAGCACGCTGACCTAAAGAAATCTTATTCAGATAAAGCATCATTATTTCATCTTTGCTTAAGATTTGTTCCAGCTGAATGGCAATAAAAACTTCTTTAATTTTGCGGATAAATGTTTTTTCGCGTGTTAAAAAGAAGTTACGTGCAACCTGCTGAGTAATGGTACTGGCGCCCTGAGTTGCCGAGCCACTTGAAGCCCAGACCGTTACCGCACGTAAAATACCAATAGGATCTATGCCGTAATGCTGGTAATAACGGCTATCTTCTGTGGCAATAAATGCATTAATCAGTGTCTCAGGGACATCTTCTTTAGTGAGGGGTATACGGCGTTTTTCACCGAATTGAGAAATCAGTTCGCCATCAAGGCTGTAAACCCGCATTGGTACTTGTAATTGAATATCTGTGATTGTAGCGACATCTGGCAGATCGGATTTTACATGGTAATAAATTGCGACAATTGCGCCGATACCGAGCAATCCGAGGAAAATTGAAAGCAACACCAGGCGTTTAATCCATTTCAACATTTTATACGCACCTTACACATTTATTGTTTTTAACTGATTTTAATTGATTAAAGTTGTTATTCGTTCACAATTACCCAACAGTATATAGTGATATTTATGCAGTTAAAGAAGGAATTGTGACTTCACACCTTGGAAGTTCTCGATTTTCGACTTAATATCAATTAGAAAGGACTCTGTATAGATCGGATTAAATTTATTTTAGCAGGGATGTTATGTTTAAAAATTTAAAAAAATCAAACTCCAAAGCACTGATCGGGATTGACTTCGGTTCAAGTGCGATTAAAGCAGTGGCACTGACCAGAGGCAAAGGCACATTTCAAATCGATGCTGTTGCCGAAGTGCCTATCGAAAAAGGCCTGATTGTTGATCAGCGCTTTGAAGACGTTGCAAAATTAACTCAAATAATTAAACAATTACGCAAAAATTTTCCTGCTTCATACCAAAATGTGGCGATTGCTGTCAGCGGTACTGACGTTATTACTAAAATTATCCCGATCAATGCCGATTTAAGTGAACTGGAGCTGGAAACTCAAGTTGAAATTGAAGCAGAAAGCAACATTCCCTTCCCAATAGATGAAATTTTCTTAGATTTTGAAATTATTTCCCCCAATGCAAGCAATCCGGAACTCAATGATGTGTTAGTGAGTGCCGCGCGTAAAGAAACGGTGTTGTTACAGGTAGATTGTGTCGAAGACGCTGGCCTCAATGTGAAAATAGTTGATGTTGCAAGCCACGTATTGGCAAGATCTGCAGAGCTGCAGTTTTCACCGGAAGATTTCGACAAAGGTGTTGCGGTTATTGATATTGGCGCATCACAAATGATGTTAAATATATTACATGAAGGGAAAGTTATTTTCTCCCGCTCAAAAAATCATGGTGGCGCTATCTGCACGCAGATGATAGCAGAGCGTTATGGCTTAAAGCCGGATGAAGCGGAAAAAATTAAAGTTGAACAGGAGTGGCCGGCAGGTTGTGATATTGATGTTATTGCCCCCTTTATTAATATGACTGTCAATCACCTGCGCTATGATCTGCGTATGTTTACCAATGCACCCAAGAATATAGCTGTGGATAAAATTATCCTCACCGGCGGTTGCCAATTATTACCGGGGTTAGCGGAGCAGATAAGAGAACAGCTTGCCTTGGAGACCGAAATTGCGAACCCGTTTTTTGGCTTTGAATACAAAAATGCAGCAGATAAAAATTTACTTCACCAATGTTCTGCAAAATACATGATGGCCTTAGGGTTGGCATTAAGGGGAGGGGGAAATGTCTAATATTAATTTACTGCCATGGCGGGAAGAATATAAAAAGAAAAAGAAAATGATCTTCTTTGCTATTTTAGGATTAAGTTCACTTTTGGTGCTGGGGGTTTCTTACCTCGGGAAGCTCTATATTGATGCATTAATTGGCGCGCAAAATGAGCGTAATCAGTATTTACAAACACAAACTATTATTTTAGATCGCCGTATTGCAGAAGTTCGGGATATAAAAAAAGAGAAAGCGGAGCTTGAGCGTCGTATAAATCTGATTAAAAAGTTAGAGGAAAAACGCAATTACGCAACACGGCTGTTTAATATCTTACCGGAAGTTGTTCCTCCCGGAATCTATTTAAAGAGTATTGCTTTTTCCAGCGATCAGGTTGATGTCCAAGGGATGAGTGAATCCAATAATCGCCTTGCCAGAATGACAAGAAATGTTGATGGGTCGGGGTGGTTGGGTAATTCTTATATCAGTTCTATTGTTTCCGGGCCGACACAACCCATTAAATTGAGCAATTTTGTTATGAAATTTGCTGTCGTTCCTGAACAGGGGGAGGGAGAATAATGGATTTAAATGACTTGGATTTTGAAAATATTGGCAGCTGGCCCCTGCTGCATCGCGTGATATTTATTATTTCTGTCTGCGTTATATTAAGCGGTGCCTTTTTTTATTATGTAACCATGCCGCAGATGGACCAATTAGAGCAGGTTAAAGCAAAAGAAGTGACCTTAAAAAATGATTTTAAGATAAAAGCGGCGTTATCTTCGAATTTAGAAGAGTATCGCGCTCAGATGGCTGAAATCAAGATTATCTTTAATGGCCTGCTCAATAAGCTACCGAGCAATGCTGAGGTAGCTAGTTTACTCGACAATATCAGTTTTATCGGAGCTAATAATGGTCTGCAGTTTAAAAGTATCAATTGGGGGGTAACCAAAGACGAAGAACTTTCTACTGAGGTACCGATCAGTATTCAAGTGATTGGCAAATATGAAGAGCTTGGTAGTTTTGCCGCAGATATTGCCGCGCTACCACGTATTGTTATTTTGGATAATCTGAAATTAACTAAAGCAAATGATGAGTTAATGACTCTCAATGTCATTGCTAAAACCTACCGTTATAAGGAGAGCAAAAAATGAGATTATTTATTATCTTAATAATGACTCTTCCCCTGTTTGCATGCGTAGAGGTCAATATTGATGATTTGTCCAGCTTTGTCGCTGAAACGAAAGCAAAAGTTTATCCGATCGATGATAAAGTGCCAACTTTGAAGAAAATTGACCCCCTGGCATTTACTCAAAAAGGAGCACGCAATCCCTTCAGTGAACCTCAGGCTGAAGCCGTCGTACCCGTGGCAAATGCCCCAAAAAGCTGCCCGCAGCCAAATTTAAACCGCAAAAAACAAGCTCTGGAGATGTATTCGCTTGATAATTTAACCATGCGGGGAACACTTTTGGTTGATCAGCAGATATGGGCACTGGTGCAGGTATCGGGAGGGGAGCTATATAAAGTTAAACCCGGTTATTACCTTGGTTTGAACCACGGCAAAGTGTTAAAAATTGCAGAAGATAAAATTGATTTATTGGAATTAGCCGCAGACCAAGACGGGTGTTGGCAAGAACGGATAACACAAATAACTTTAAAGCAGTAGACCGAATGATCTTAACGCAGGGATGAAATTAACATCATGAAAACATTAAAATTAAAAACATTATTAAATATTTTTCCACTGGCTTTATTGTTTTGCTCATCGTTTGTCTTTGCTGAGCCACAACTTAATAAGCTTGATATTAATCCTCTGGTTGACGGTAAATTCGAATTAAAATTTGAATTTAGCGACGCTGTTGGCGGCTACACGGACAAATTACATTATCGCCCCAACGAGTTGGTCATCGATGTTGAAGATGCCAGTTCGGTTTTAGAGTTAAATCCGATTAAAATTGATACAAGGGGGGTTAATAATGTTGCAACCGAGCGTACAACGGACGGCCTGCGTTTAACCGTCTCTCTCGATACGTTAATGCCTTATCGTATTACGCAGGAAAAAAATGTTCTTTTTGTTCGTTTCGGAAATGTCACCGCGCAAACCACTGCTGATGGTGACGAAGAGATTGCATTAGCAGCTGCGATTGCGCAAACCAGTGCAAGCCAGACGGTAAAAGCAATCGCTCAAGCCGTTAAAACTGCACCATCAGCTGCAGCCATCCCTTTAGCAACGCCTAAAGGTTATGTGAACAGTGTTACTGCCATTGATTTTACTCGTGGCTCGGAGGGGCAGGGTAAGTTATTGGTATACCTGGATAACTCAAGTGTGGCTGTGGATATCCGCCGCCGCGATCAGCAATTGATTGCTGAATTCAAGAGTACTTATATACCTGATGAACTGCTTTACATTATGGATGTTGTCGACTTTGCGACAGCAGTCGAAAAGGTGGAGAGTTTTAGCGCAGACGGCAAAACCAGTTTCGTTTTTGATATGAAAGAGCAATATAACTACCGTTACGATCAATTAGACACGCTGTTTGTTATTGAGGTGGCGGAAAAACCGAAAAATGAAAAACAAAGTGACTTCCAGGGTAAGGCTTTTTCTTTAAACTTCCAGGATATCCCGGTACGTACTGTGTTGCAGTTAATTGCCGACTTTAATGGCTTTAATTTGGTTATTACCGATTCTGTCAGCGGTAATATCACCTTACGTCTTGATGATGTGCCTTGGGATCAGGCGCTGGATATTATATTAAAAGTGAAAGGCCTGGGTAAACGCATGGACGGTAATGTGCTTATGATTGCGCCGGCTGCGGAGTTAGCGGCAAAAGAGCGTGAGCAGTTAGAGTCCGAAAAAGAAGTGAGTAATTTAGCGCCGTTATATTCGGAGTTCATTCAAATTAATTATGCTAAGGCCGCTGAAATATCAGCGATGTTAGCCAATGATAAAATGAGCCTGTTATCGGAACGAGGCTCGGTCAGCACCGATGTGCGCACCAATACAGTGTTGATAAAAGATACGGCAGTTGTGATTGACAGCGTTAAAGAGATGATTGAAATATTGGATATCCCGGTGCAGCAGGTTGTTATTGAAGCGCGCATGGTAACAGTCAGTGACTCGGTTGGTGAAGCGTTAGGTATTCAGTGGGGAGTTACTTCAGATGGTAGCAATATCAAAACATCGGGGACCTTTGACGGTTTAGAAACCGGTTCAGCAACGACTGATCAGTTAAATGTAAACCTGGGAGCTTCAAATCCTGCGGGTACGATAGCCTTCAATATAGGTACTGATTTATTAGATTTACAGCTTTCTGCCCTGGAGTCGGAAAGCAAAGCTGAAATTATTGCCAGTCCGCGTATTACCACCGCTAATCAGCAAACGGCTACTATTGAACAAGGTACGGAGATTCCTTATGTTGAATCATCCTCATCCGGTGCAACCTCTATAGCCTTTAAAAAAGCGGTGCTAAGTCTTAAGGTAACGCCGCAAATTACGCCGGATAATAAGGTCATCTTAGATCTTGTTATTACTCAAGACACCCTCGGTGAGACGGTTACCGTTAATGGCTCTGATTCCGTCGCTATTGATACCCAGGAAATTACTACCCAGGTATTGGTGGATAATGGTGAGACATTGGTATTAGGTGGTATTTATCAGCAGCGTGTTTCTCTCACGGTAACTAAAGTACCGGTTTTGGGGGACATTCCCTTTTTAGGGGCATTATTCAGAAGAACCAGTGAAGATAACGATAAATCCGAGTTGCTGATTTTTGTAACGCCAAGAATAGTGATGCAGGGTAAATTCTAAGCAGAGATATCTTCTCGGTCGTTTTTCGCAAAAACAAATAAGCCTGAAGGTAATCTTTGGGCTTATTTTGCTTATGGGCTTGCAATGGCTTGATAACAATTGCGATAATATGCGGCACTTCTCTTTTTCTAAAGGGTCTTTCCAGTAACTAATCACTTGAGTAATAATTCAACATGGCAGAGCAACGTAATATTTTCTTAATTGGCCCAATGGGGGCTGGCAAAAGCACAATTGGCCGTCATTTAGCACAAATGTTACACCTTAACTTTCTTGATTCAGATGCTGAAATAGAGAAAAAAACGGGTGCGGACATAGCGTGGGTTTTTGATGTAGAGGGTGAAGAAGGTTTCCGTAATCGCGAACAGAGCATGATTGATGAGCTCACCCAAAAGCATGGTATTGTTTTAGCAACGGGCGGCGGTGCGTTGATTCGTCCGGAGAATAGAATACACTTATCCGCGCGAGGTATTGTTGTTTACTTAAAAACAAGTGTAAATAAGCAGTTAGCCCGGACTTTAAAAGATAAACGCCGTCCATTATTACAAACAGAAGATCCGCGTTCAGTATTGGAAGAGTTGGCTGAAAAGCGTAATGAATTTTATGATGAGGTGGCTGATTATACCATCGAAACAGATGACCAGAGCGCGAAAGTTGTCGCCAGTCAAATTATTGAACTATTGGATTTTTAATGGAAAAGTTAATTGTTGATTTAGGCGAGCGCAGTTACCCGATCTCAATCGGGCAAGGTTTATTGGCACAAAAAGTGTTATTTAAACCGGTCATCAAGGGTAAAAAAGTGATGATTGTCAGCAATGAAATCGTTGCTCCTTTGTATTTAGCCGCCTGCAAAGAGACATTAAGTGGTTTTCAGATCGATCAGGTGATTTTACCTGATGGTGAAAAATTTAAAACGCTGGCAACTTTTGAAACTATTTTAACTGCTTTGCTGGCCAATAAACATGCGCGGGATACCACCATCATTGCCCTTGGTGGCGGTGTGATTGGCGATATGGCGGGGTTTGCCGCTGCTTGTTATCAACGTGGTGTTCCCTTTATCCAGGTGCCGACCACGCTGCTATCACAGGTTGACTCATCAGTTGGCGGAAAAACAGCCGTTAACCATCCTCTGGGCAAGAATATGATTGGTGCCTTTTATCAGCCTCAGTCAGTTATTATCGATATCGATTGTCTGAAAACATTACCGGCACGTGAGTTCTCTGCGGGAATGGCTGAAGTTATTAAGTATGGCATTATTTACGATCCGGCCTTTTTTAGATGGCTTGAAGAGCATGCAACAGAGATTAAAGCGTTACAGCCAGAGTCGATCACCTATATGATCAAACGCTGCTGCGAAATCAAAGCTGAAATTGTATCATTGGATGAGAAAGAGGGCGGTATTCGTGCATTGCTGAATCTGGGCCATACATTTGGTCATGCTATTGAAGCTGAGCAGGGCTATGGAAACTGGCTGCATGGTGAGGCCGTTGCTGCTGGAATGGTGCTTGCCGCGAAGACTGCGCGGCATCTTGACCTTATGAATTCTGCACAAGTTGAACAAATTATATCATTAATTAAGCAGTTCGATTTACCGATCTCTGCACCGGAAGAGATGCATTATCAGCAGTTTGCTGAACATATGCAGCTGGATAAAAAAGTACTGGATGGCAAACTACGCCTAATTTTACCGACCTCCATAGGGACAAGCGCTATCTTTGATAATGTCAGCGAAGAAATACTGCAGCAGGTCATTGAGTATTAAATTAGCCGTTTAGGTCGAATAATCAAGCTTTCTTGTGGAGTCTGGGCATTTATCCTCATGCTGATTCTTGCATCTTGAGGTGGCTTGGGTATAAGCTGATAAAGAGGAGCCGCCATTATTTTTATTATCGGGCGGCTTAAGCAATAACTTGGATATTGGCCTAATCATTCAGTGAGCAGAGCAAATGAGCGCGAATTCACAATACAATATGCGACCTTCATGGATTAAAGATAATTTATCTCAAATCTTATTGTTATTTGCCATGTTAATAGTGGTTGTGAGTCTCGTTATCTATTTTTTTTCCGGCCCCTTAAGCAATTTTATTTTTGCCGATGATGGCGCAACAAAGCAGATTAGCGCTATTCAACAGCCTGCCAAAATGATTACTGAGAACTGGCAGGAAGATCCTGACGATGCAATAGAAGATACGCAGTTCAGTGTTGGTGAGAGTGACCTTAATGGTAAGCGTGTTGTCATTGCAAGGCAGGAACTGATCGGCTTGGAGGAGCGTTATGTGGTTAATGTTGTTGAGCAGGTAACAACACCATCTGCGCAGCAGCCTGAAGTGCCAACACAACAAAATAACAATGCTCAACAGAGCATCTCAATGATAAAAATGAATGAACCTGGTGAATCTGAAATTGGCCTTCCTGACGGGGAAGAGCAAAAGCCTGCCGGTCAACAAGCCGAAGCCTCTTTACCGGTCGAAGCTGCCGAGGAAAGCAACCTCCTTGATCTGATTTTGACTCCGGTTGATCTGCTTCTGGCCAAGCCTGCGCATCTATTTACGGTAAAATTATCGGAACTGGAAACGCAGGAAAAGTTGCTGGCTTTTATAGGGCAAAACGAGCTGCCTGAAGAAAATGTTTATATCTACACAATCAAAAGAAATAAACAATCTTGGTTTGTTGTTATTTTTGGCAATTATGAGAGCTTTGCCGCGGCAAAAACCGCCCAGCAAGGTTTATCTGCTTCTTTATCAAACATGTTAACATCTATTATAATCTATCAAGAGGTCCATCAGGATTTGCAATATAACAATGACTAAAAAAAATCGTGCATTCTTGAAATGGGCGGGTGGAAAATTCACCCTGACAGAACAGATCAATCAACGCTTACCTCACGGAAAACGCCTTATCGAACCCTTTGTAGGGGCAGGTTCTGTTTTTCTGAACAGTAACTTTGAGGAATACCTGCTTAATGATATTAATCCTGATTTGATCGGGATGTATAACATCATCAAAAGAAAACCGAAACAGTTTATTCGTGATGCTAAATATTACTTTCAGGATAAATTCAATAATGAAGCGGTTTATTATCAGCTGCGCAGTGAGTTTAATGACTGCAAAGATGTTTATCAGCGCTCCCTATTATTTCTTTATTTGAATCGTTACGGTTATAACGGGCTATGCCGCTATAACAAAAGTGGCGGTTTTAACGTGCCGTTCGGGCGTTACAAAAAACCTTATTTTCCCGAAAAAGAGTTACTGATTTTTTCCGAAAAAGCTAAAAAAGCGACTTTCACCTGTAAACCTTATCAGAAATTATTTCAGTATTTACGTGATGATGACGTTTTGTATTGCGATCCACCCTATGTACCACTGAGCAAAAGTGCCTCATTTACAAATTATGCAAGTAGCGGTTTTACCCTCGATGATCAGGCTAATCTGGCCAAGTTGGCACGCGAGTCAAAGTGCTGTGTTTTAGTCAGTAACCACGATACCATTTTAACCCAGGAGCTGTATCGCGATGCTGACTGTGACAAGATACAGGTATCCCGCACCATCAGCAGTAAATCATCAACTCGTCAACCTGTCGGGGAGTTATTCGCATTGTTTGCAGCACAATCTGCCGGACACTCGGATCCGCAAAATAAATAATAGTTTGTTTGCTGCCGCTTCGGTAGAATACGCATTCATTTTAGCAAACGGAAGCCTACCATGACTGATTATTTAATTGCCCCTTCAATCCTTTCTGCTGATTTTGCCCAATTAGGTGCAGATGTTAAAAAAGTATTAGATGCTGGTGCAGATGTCGTGCATTTTGACGTAATGGATAATCACTACGTTCCTAATTTAACGATTGGTCCTATGGTGTGTAAAGCATTACGCAACTACGGTATTAGCGCACCAATAGATGTGCATCTAATGGTAAAACCGGTGGATACTATGATTGTCGAATTTGCACAGGCCGGTGCATCAATTATTACTTTTCATCCGGAAGCTTCTGAGCATGTGGATCGTTCCTTACAGCTTATTAAAGATCATGGCTGTAAGGCTGGTTTGGTGTTAAACCCTGCCACTTCATTAGAAGTATTGACTCACGTGATGGATAGGTTAGACGTTATTTTATTAATGTCTGTTAATCCGGGGTTTGGCGGACAATCGTTTATTCCCCATACCCTTGAAAAATTACGTCAAGTTAAAAAATTAATAGCAGCGAGTGGTCGTGACATCCGTCTGCAGGTTGATGGCGGCGTTAAACCAAATAATATTAAAGAAATTGCCCAGGCCGGTGCCGATATGTTTGTGGCAGGATCTGCTATTTTCGATCAGCCCGATTACAAAGCGGTGATTGACACAATGCGTAGTGAATTAGCTGGCGTATAAAATAAATTAACATTCCCAGCTTGGGTATAGGTGAAGCACAGTTAATCAATAACTTATATCCCATATTGCGTAGTTTGGCCTAAAGGCTCCCGGAATGCTATTCTCGCCAGGTAAAATGCCAGTATTATGAGCATTGCTGTTATTGGAGTTGCACCCACGATGAGCCCGTTTAAGTATTACGTCCAGATAACATCTGCTAGCAGTTTAATGAATTATTAGATCTACTTTATCGGTAGGCAAAGGAAAGAGAAATGACTAAACCAATAGTTTTAAGTGGTTGCCAACCTTCTGGCGCGTTAACCATAGGCAATTATATGGGGGCTCTGCGGCAGTGGGTCGAGATGCAGAAAACCCACGACTGCTTGTTTTGTCTGGTTGATCTGCATGCGATTACTGTGCGTCAAGATCCTATTGCTCTGCGTAAAGCCATTTACGATGGTTTGGCGATGTATCAGGCGGTGGGTATCGATCCGTTAAAAAGTACTATGTTTATTCAGTCTCAGGTACCGGAGCATGCGGAGCTTTCCTGGATCTTAAACTGCTATACGCAAATGGGTGAATTAAACCGCATGACCCAGTTTAAGGATAAATCGCAAAAAAACGTTACAAATATTAACGTTGGTTTATTCAGCTACCCGGTATTAATGGCTGCTGATATTCTCATTTATGGCCCTCAACACGTCCCCGTAGGCAGTGATCAGAAACAACATCTTGAGTTAGCACGGGACATTGCGATACGCTTTAATAATGCCTATGGTGATACTTTTGTGGTTCCCGAGCCGGCTATTCCTGAGCATGGAGCACGCATTATGAGTCTCCAGGATCCGACTAAGAAAATGTCAAAGTCCGATGATAATGTTAAAAACTTTATTGGTTTATTAGAAGAGCCGAAAAAGATTTTGAAGAAAATTAAAAGTGCGGCAACAGATTCTGATGATCAGGCACGGATCTATTTTGATCCGGTTGAAAAGCCCGGTGTTTCAAACTTACTGACCCTGCTTTCCTGCTCTACAGGCAAGTCTATTGACAGCCTGATCCCCGAATATGAAGATAAAATGTATGGTCATCTGAAGAGCGATACTGCGGATGCGGTAGTGAGTTTATTAGAGCCTATTCAGGCGCGTTTTAAAGCCTTACGTGAAGATGAATCTGCATTACAGGCGGTTGCGCGTGTTGGTGCTGAAAAAGCCCGTGTACGTGCTGCTGAAACCTTAGTGAAGGTTTACGATAAAATCGGCTTTTTACCTAAATAAATAATTTTTATCGAATCAGCAAAACAGGCCGGTTTGTAGTTATAGCAAACCCATTAATTAGATCATTAGTGGAATTGCTATTATCTACTGCCCGGCCTTTTTATTAAATTAATAAGGTGGTTATAGCCCTAAGCCTTTTCCTGCATCTTTTTTATTAATTAACTCAATCTGATAACCATCCGGATCTTTAACAAAAGCGATGATCGTGGTACCGCCTTTAACCGGGCCTGCCTCGCGCGTAACCTGACCGCCCATCTTTTTAATCATCTCACAGGTTGCATAAATATCATCTGTCTCGATAGCGATATGTCCGTAGGCATTGCCCAAGTCATATTCTGTTGTGCCCCAGTTATAAGTCAGCTCTAATACCGTGCTATCTGTTTCATCGCCATAACCCAGAAATGCCAGCGTATATTTATATTCTGTATTTTCTGATTGACGCAGTAATGTCATTTGCAGCACGTTAGTGTAAAAGTCGATCGATTTTTGTAAATCTCCAACACGTAACATAGTGTGTAATAAGCGCATGGTTAATTCCTTTTCTGTCGTAAATATCAGGTATAAAAAAAAGCCACCTAAGGTGGCTAAATTAAAGTATTACCGTTAAGGTTTAAAGACCTTTTGTTAAGAATGCAACGGCAGAAGCGATCTCCTCATCACTGCAGTCACTGCAGGTACCTTTTGCGGGCATTGCATTAACGCCTTGAATAGCATGCTTGAGTAAGGTTTCAGACCCTTGTGCCAGACGAGGTTGCCATGCCGCTGCATCGCCCTTGACTGGTGCACCGGCCGCGCCGGTACCATGGCAAGCCACGCAGTATGTATTATAAATTTTTTCTCCGGATCTCGGGCCTGCCGGTTCAGTTGAGTCACTGCTTTGGCTCACCGTGGTGATTTCTCCGTCCAAATAAACGTTACCTACGGGGGCAATACGTTCAGCAATTGCTGCTTCCGAAAGATCCTGTGCAGAGCTTGAAGCACTGAATACACTCATTGTTAAGCCTGCCAGCAGGGCAATACGTTTAATAAGGTTCACGTTAAACTCCATTTTTGTGTTTGTGGATGGGATGACTTATAACACTTCCATTAACCAGGCGTACTTTTTGGTGGAAAAAATAGATGCGAATAAGGTCCTGATGACAATAATTCGTTGTTCTAATTACAGCATTAATAATAAAGCCTGCATTCGTTATAACCTGAGTAAATAAGATAATTCTTAGGTTTTAAATGTTGTAAAAATGTTAATTATAACGAGGTTGATTATAACTACCAACGCCTTTTTATTATTATTGCTTCCAGTTCACTATTTTCTTTTCTTTGCCCCTTAAAATACGGCGAATATTGCCGATATGACGCATAACTATCAATATCGACAGCATAATAACTGAAATTGTATATTCGGGATTTATCTGCTGAACAAAAAACGGGGCGGCAATGGCAGTCACAATAGCAGCCAATGAAGCGTAGCCACTTACTGCAATAGTAAAAAGCCAGGTTAAAACAAGTAAACCTGTCAAATCCATACCCAAAGGCAATAACGTTCCCAAACCCGTTGCTACCGCCTTGCCCCCTGCAAATTGAAAATAGGGCGGAAAGATATGTCCCAGACAGGCTGCGATACCGATTACACCGATAAGTAAGGGGGAATAACCAAAAAAATAAGCCAGGTATACCGGTATTGTGCCTTTTAACAGGTCAAAAATAAGCACTGTGCTGGCGGCTTGGGCATCGTGCAGGCGCAACATGTTAGTGGCGCCGGGATTTTTGGAGCCCTGGGTGCGGGGATCTGGCCACCCCTTGACAATACATAATATAATTGCGCCATTAAGCGCACCAAAAAGATACGCACCAATAATGAATATTAAAGTAACCAGGCTAATCATTTCTATTTATTTCTTCTTGTTCAGGTAAAATACTGCACTTTAATAGCCAATCTACTTCAGGATGCAGAAATCAGCAAGTCGGGAAGAGCCAAACTGTGTAACTCAAAGGACAATAAATGAAGTCACATGGGTATATATCTGGATTGGGATGAAAGGTTTGTCTGTCTGTCTCAATATTTCAATACGTTGTAAATGGTTTTTAACCTCTGAATTAGCCCTTTGGGGTAGAATGGCTGAAGATTATCGTGATATTGATTAGCAGGATAGTACGATGATCTGTTGCTAAGTAATAGCGTTTTAACTAACTCGAATAGGTTTTAAAATGGATATTGTTTTTATCAAACAGCTGGAAGTAATCAGCACAATCGGTGTGTATGAGTGGGAAAAATCGGTGCAGCAGAAACTCTATTTTGATCTGGAGATGGCTTTTGATAATAAACCCGCGGCTATGAGTGATGATATTAAGCTTGCACTGGATTATTTCAGCGTTGCAGAGGCGGTGAACAAGTTTGCTCAAACACACTGCTTTGAATTAATTGAAACCATGGCTGAGTCAGTCGCAACACTGATTATGGAGCAGTTTTCTGTTCCCTGGATTAAAGTGACCCTGCATAAACCCGGAGCCTTGCCCAAAGCACAGACACTGGGGGTACAAATTGAGCGGGGTAAACGCTGATGGCACAAGTATTCCTTGGTGTCGGTTCCAGTATCAATAAAGCAGAAAATATTCGTTCGGGAATTGCCTCCTTACGGGATGAGTTTGGAGAGTTAGCATTATCACCTGTTTATGAAAGTGAAGCGGTGGGTTTTTCCGGGGTTAATTTTTATAATTTAGTCGTCGAATTGCATACCCGGGTTGATATTGACGAATTAATTCGAATCCTTAAAAGCATTGAGGTCAAACATGGGCGACCGGAAAATGCAGCCAAGTTCGCACCGAGAACCTTAGATTTAGATTTATTGCTATATGATCAGCAGATCGACCCGCAGATTGATTTACCTCGTGCAGAAATTCTAAAAAATGCCTTTGTATTAAAACCCTTGTCTGAGTTAGCCCCTACATTAATCCACCCGGTTTCGGGTTTGACCTATCAGACATTGTGGCAAAATTATCCCCGCGAAAAACAGAAATTGTGGGAAATAGAGCTGTCTTAGCGCCGATTTTAATTAGTTTATTTTGTATATGAGAGAAAAAAATGTCCACACTTGAAGTTGTTGTATTAGCCTTAATTCAGGGCTTGACAGAATTCCTGCCTATATCCAGTTCCGCACACTTAATTCTGCCATCGCAGTTACTGGGATGGCAGGATCAGGGCTTAGCCTTTGATTTAATACTTAATATCGGCACATTGTCTGCCGTATTGATCTACTTTAGGAGCGAGGTGGCAAATATGTCAAAGGCCTGGTTAACCTCAATCAGTACTAAGCAGCAGACTCAGGACAGCCGTCTTGCCTGGTGGATTATCTGGGCGACTGTTCCTGCTGCGTTAGTGGGTTTTTTTGGTAAATCGCTGGTTGAAACTTATCTGCGCAGCGGTTACGTGATTGCGGTAACAACGGTTGTTTTCGGTCTGCTGCTGTGGTGGGCGGATGCCACAGCAAAACAGGTAAAAACGGAATACCAAACGGGGTTAAAACGAGCTGTATTTATTGGCCTTGCACAGGTATTGGCATTGATTCCCGGCACATCCCGCTCAGGTATCACTATTACTGCAGGTTTAATGCTCGGCTTAACACGTAATGCAGCTGCACGTTTTTCCTTTTTAATGTCTATTCCCATTATTGCCATGGCTTCCGGGTATGATTTGCTCAAATTTATATTATCTGATCAATATGTCGATTGGGGTACTTTGTTTTTAGGTGCGGGACTCTCATTTGCCAGTGCTATTTTATGCATTCATGGATTTCTTATCCTGCTTAATAAAGTGGGGATGATGCCCTTTGTTATTTATCGTCTTCTGTTAGGCTGTTTTCTGTTTTATGTGTTGGCCGGGGTTTAGCCCTGCTATTTTTTATCCGGGGGTTATTTAAAATCAAAAAACAAGCAGATGAAATACCTGCCGAGGCAAATATCATACACATCACGACTATCTGGTACCTTGCCGCAATAAAGGGTGAGGTGCCGGATAGTATTTGCCCGGTCATCATGCCGGGCAGGGAAACTAATCCGACGGCAAACAGGGCATTCACATTGGGGATAATCGAGGCCTGAAAGGCAATTTTGCGTGCTTCGCTATACTCAACATCTCTTGCCAATTCGGCATAAAAACGCTCTGCAGAAAGGCTAACACTATTCATACAATTGGCAAAAATCATTCCCGCTAACGGGATCATCGTCTGTACCTGATGCCATGGTTGTAATCTTAATACCCCCTGAGTGATAATAAATAAAGTAAAACAGCCTCCGACTGCGATTGAAAATATCGCCCGCTTTAAGAGTTTTATACGTTGTTCTTTAATATTACCCAAAGCAATCCAACTGGAAAACAGCACCATCATAATCAGCATCACTGCGACTATCCAGGCATTCGCACTGGCAAACAGATAACTAAGAAAATAACCGACCAGTAACAGCTGCACTAACATGCGCGACAGTGCGTAGAGAGCATATTTTCCGTTTAATGACCATTTTACTAAAATCAGTATCACCACCGACACCGGGATAAAGGCGATCGCGAGATTATCCAACGGTATGATTGCAAGAGAATTTGACATTTTACTGCTCACTCAATATTGCGTTCGCAACCAAAAATTAAATTACGTAGCATGCTGTTGTTTATAGCTTTCCACAGCCTGAATACGGGCATGGCGCAGCTGATCTTTAATTTCCGCGCCTTTAAAGCCTTGTTTGATAATCTGCTGGACATCCACAAGTCGCGCTGTCTGAAAAGCCTGCCAAATGAAATCTGCACTTGGATAGTCTTTATCTTCAAAGCCGGTTCGCCCTTTAGAATCGGCAACGCAGCACTGCAGCATTTGTAAAAATCGCTGAGGTTTCCGCCATGCATCAGTTTGTTCCATTAATTTAACCAGAGTTGCTGCTTTCAATTCGAGTCCATGATGGACAAGGGTATGATGCTCACTGACTAAGCATGCCAACTCTCTACATTCATTAGGTATTTTCAGGCGGGTACAAAGGCCGTTGATTGCGCTTAACCCAAGGTGCCCGTGTCCCTTATGGCTTGGCCAGCACTCTCTTGGTGTGAGTGCCTTGCCAAGGTCGTGGACCAGACAGGCAAAGCGAAAAGCAATTGAATCGGATAATTTCACCGCCTGTTGTACAACCATCAGAGTATGTATGCCGGTATCAATTTCAGGATGCCATTTTTGCGGTGCCGGAACACCGAATAACGCGTCAATTTCGGGGAATAAAATCGCCAGCGCGCCACAATCACGTAACACTTGAAAGTAAATATGCGGGTTATCGGTGTGCAGCGCTTTTGCCGTTTCCTGCCACACTCTTTCTGGGATTAAATGATTCAACTCTCCACTGAAGCTTAAACAGCGCATCAGGTCCAGCGTTTCTGGTGCAATGGTGAATCCTAACTCGTAAAAACGTGCGGCGAAGCGTGCCACACGTAAAACACGCAGAGGATCTTCGCTGAATGCAGGAGAGATATGGCGCAGTGTTTTTGTCCGGATATCCTGCAACCCGTTGTAGGGATCAATCAGATCACCCTGCTCTGATTGGGCAATAGCATTAATGGTTAGATCACGGCGTTTTAAATCTTCTTCAAGTGTGACATCCACGCCTGCGTAGCACTCAAATCCGTTATAACCTGAACCTTTCTTGCGCTCGGTACGCGCCAGGGCATATTCTTCGCCCGTCCGCGGGTGGAGGAAAACTGGGAAATCCTTTCCTACTTGCTGAAAACCTGACTGTAACAGCTCTTCCGGAGTGGCCGCGATCACCACATAATCGCGATCCTTCACTTCCTGATCTAATAACTGATCTCGTACAGCACCTCCAACTAAAAATACCTGCATCTCTTCCCCTCTTTTATGACGTAGTTAGCTATTATACCCTTCATCATAGAAAATGCATTTATCAGGCTTTGTTCTGGCATTAGAGCAAAGCGGAAGGTTGGATCCTTGCTGCTATCAAGTCTCGATTTGAGCGGATAGATTTTCATGCCGTTAGTTTGTTTGCCTGTCGACTCATTGATTTTTACATCTTGATGGATAAAGAGTATATACTCAAACGGTTTTAAGATACTGATTCCTGTATAGCCAAACCTCCCGCAGGGCAGGGTGAGTGGCAAAACCATCTTCAGCGTTATGAAACATTGATTTAGAATGACTAAACCTTCAACTTCATGCCTTGCCTGATGATTTATAAGAAAGGAGTCACTTCTCTACTTGCTGAGGCTTGCATCTTCAAGTAGCTTGGGTATAAATTATTAATCATATTGTCGCTAATCTTCTTTGGGTTTTTTATGTATCAAGATTTTTTTTCTTTAAAAGAGCAACCCTTTTCGATCTCTCCTGATCCAGATTTTTTATTCTTGAGTGACCGCCATAAAGAAGCGATAGCGCATTTGCAATATGGCGTGCAGGGTAATGGCGGTTTTGTGCTGTTAACCGGTGAAGTGGGAACGGGTAAAACAACGGTCTGCCGTAAACTGTTACAGGAGATCGCTGCAACCACAGATATCGCTTTTATTTTAAATCCGGCTTTAACTGAAATTGAACTGCTCGCCACTATTTGCGATGAATTTCAGATTGCTTATGAAAAAGACAGGAACAGTTTAAAACACTTATTTGACAGCTTAACTACCTGGATGATGAATAATCATGATCAGGGGCGCAGTGCGATTGTACTGATTGATGAAGCGCAACATCTGAGTTTCTCGGTATTGGAGCAGCTACGCCTGTTGACAAATATTGAATCAAATAATAAAAAACCACTACAGGTTATATTAATCGGCCAGACCGAATTACAGCAAAAACTAAAACAAACCGAGTTTCGTCAATTGGCGCAGCGTATTACCGCACGTTATCATCTGTTGCCGCTGACCGAACAGGAAAGCAGATATTATATTCAGCATCGCTTAAATATTGCCGGGGGCTGTTTTCCGATTTTTGAAGCGCAAGCACTAAGAGAGGTTTTTAGAAGCAGTGAAGGTGTTCCACGCTTAATCAATTTACTCTGCGACCGGAGTTTACTCTGTGCCTATACACAAAACTCTCTGAAAGTAACAGCCGATATGGTGAAAAAAGCCAGCGTTGAGATGGAGTTGTCGGGCAGTCACAACACTTTTATCGGTTCATTGAAAAGCAAATGGCGATTTGCTGCTCTGCTCTTATTGACCGTCGTTACTCTTTGGCAACTACCCGAAATACTGCTTCGCCTGGAACATCTAAAAGAGCAATCTGGTAAGTTGTCAGTAGAGGTACAGGCTGAATCACAATCTGCAGAGACTTTATCTACAGCAGGTATGCAGCCTGAATTGCAATCAGCAGAACCGTTGCCCACAGCAGCGTTGCAGGCTGAATCACAATCTGCAGAGACTTTATCTACAGCGGCTTTGCAGCCTGAATCACAATCTGTAGAGACTTTATCTACAGCAGCTTTGCAGGCTGAATCACAATCTGTAGAGACGTTATCGACAGCAGCATTGCAGGCTGAATCGCAACCTGCAGAGCCGTTATCGACAGCAGCGTTGCAGGCTGAATCGCAGTCTACAGAGCCGTTATCGACAGCAGCTTTACAGGCTGAAGCACAACTAACCGTTCTCCCGTCAAAAACAGTTTCGGTGTCTGTCTCGACACAACAGCCGCCTGTTATGCCAGGAGCGGCAGCAGAATCATTAAACTGGTTTGACAGTTATCCTGCTTTAGATACTTCCAATGCGACTTTTAGCAATGCATTGATGAACTTATATGCAGTGTGGGGTTATCAAACCAATATCGAAACGGTTAACTGCGAACAGGGGAGGAGTGTATTATTATCCTGTTATTCAGAAACCAGCAGCCTTAAAAAATTAAAGCAGTTGAATTATCCGAGTGTGGTTAAACTTGAAACGGATGATCTGGAAAGTCTATACGCGGTGCTTTATCGTATTGATAATAGCTATCAATTATTGATTGACGGGCAACTGATTGAAGTCTCTGAAACATGGTTTAATAAGTACTGGTCGGGTGACCTCACCTTATTATGGCAGGCACCCTTTGATTTACAGGGCTATATGAAATTCGGCCAGCAAAATGAAAAAGTAGCCTGGCTGGTCAAGCAATTTAATAAACTTCACCAAGCTGGTTTGGAGAGTGAAAACCGTTTTGACTTACCCTTGTTACAACAAGTTCGCGCATTCCAGCGGGATAATGGTTTACAAGAAGACGGCATAGTCGGAGCAAAGACCTTGATGCCGTTACTGCAATTAGCCAATCCACAGCTTCCGCGCTTACAACAGGAAATATATTAATGTCCACAATTCTAGATGCGCTGCAAAAACAAAAATTCCAGCATAGTGAGCATTTTTCTCAGGTTGCAGCAGGGGGTAAAGGATTGCTTAAATGGAGACTCGCTTTATTGATGGCATTGCTGATTATAATCTGTCTATTAACCATTTTACTTTATCAGCAATTTGTAGTGCAGCATAAGGGCGTTAATAGCAAGCCGCTAGCAATACAAAACAAAAACAGTGTCCTGCAGAAAACATCAGATTTTTCCGCTGACGGGAGAGCGGTTGACAGCATTCAAATAGAGTCTCAAGCCCTCAATGAAAGGGCTATTAAAGCTACTCAGAAAGAGTCTTCCCCCGAGGTTGACCAGGGGAGAAAATTTGATCAGAGAGCGTCCGGAGTCGTTAAAAAAGTAACTTTTGCTACTCAACCTTTACCTGTACTACAAGGCGAGCGCGAAACCGTTTTAACTGCTGATTACACTGTACCGGAGGATCTGAATAAGCCACTGATAGAGACAGGAGCAGAGGTTGACTTTGTTAATGATGGGCAAGAACAGCTTGATTACGGGGCTGTTTCTGACGATTTGCGGCAACGTTTTGAGCTCGCTTTATTAAGCGCTACGGGAAAAGAGGAAATATCTACTCCTGCAATAAGTAACGATGGCCGTGATATTTATGAGATGGCTACTGAATTTCAAAGGAAAGTTCCGAGCATAATATATGATACCCATATCTATTCGACAATTGCACGGGAGCGCTGGATCAGGATAAATGGTGAAAAGCTAAAGGAAGGGCAGTTTGATGGCCAGGGGCAAATTCAGCTGCTTGAAATTCAGCAGAATCGCAGTATTTTTCGCTTTGGGCGGCAAAGTTTTAGTTTAGAGTCATTAACCGATTGGAAAGGTTATTGATCAATATACAAATGCACCGTCTGGTGCGTTGGTAGGGGCTTATATGGACTCCCGCCGTATGTCAAAAAGAAATTACAAACAAAGTTAGATGCTGGCTTATATACGGGCTCAAGTTGAGGAGCTACCTCTGGCCTCTCATATGTTTTCGCACCTTCATGACTTTTCTGTTGAGC
>NZ_JBFGZY010000035.1:0-28176 GCF_041586535.1 Psychromonas sp.
GCTTAAAAATTCGTGGCGGCAGGTAGTGCCGACACGTTAAACGCTTGTAAGAGGTTTTAGAAGACTAACGCAACTTAATGTTGCAATGCCTAAACCGTTGACGACAAGAATCACCTTGCTTTAGCTGGGTGAGCTTCAATTGACTTATGGGTGCCTTTTTTGTGATTGAGTGATTTGCTTTTAATGTTACTATAGATGTTTTTTATATTCGGCATTCTGCGCTTATGTATAACCAACGTACTTAATGGCGTTGTTTTTCATGCCAACTTGGCTGGAATAAACAACAAAATATTTTATATCATGTTGTTATGAACTTCTGGTGCGGAAGTTGGGTTATATCGTCGCCTATGATTAATCGATAGGTAACAATTATTTAAGGTGTTTATTTACAGTGTTACGAATGACCTCATGGAAAGATGCTCCTCTTTTAATCATTTTGACTTTGATCACAAGCCTGTATAGTTCCGTATTATCGGCTGCTGCCGATGAATATATGCGTATAGACAGCTATCTCAGGCTGCACCCGGAGCAAAGCGCTGTTATGGAAGAGTTTGCTGCGCTTGTCAGTGCAGCTGCCAGGCCGAACCCGGGAACAATCAAGCGACCACTGCGCATCGCCGTTATCTACCCCAGCATACAGGCAACCGATTACTGGCGCAGAAGTTTGCTTTCCTTTGAACAGCGGCTGCAGGATCTTCACATCCCCTATGAGTTAAACTTCTTTGCCTCTCGCCCGGCAGTTGATTCAGCTCTGCAAAGCCGGCAACTTTCCGAAGCCCTGCAGTGGCAGCCTGATTATCTGGTTTTTACCCTCGACATAGCCCCGCATAGCAGAATGATTGAGCGGATGCTGTCTCAAGGAAAGCCGAAAATAATCCTGCAGAATATTACTACGCCATTAAAGCGCTGGCAGACACATCGCCCATTTATGTATATCGGCTTTGATCATGCTCAGGGGACTAAGCAACTGGCCGACTCTATGCTTGCACAAATCAGCTATCAGGGAAAGTATTTGCTGTTGTACCACTCGCAGGGTTACGTGAGCAAGATGCGTGGTGACACCTTTGCCCGTGAAGCGGCTAAATACCCGGGTATCACTCAGATAGGCGCCTATTATACAGACAATAAGAGAGAGAATGCTTATCAGGCGACACTGCAAACTTTACAGAAGCACCCGGATCTGAAAATGATTTTCGCCTGTTCTACAGATATAGCCCTCGGTGCCCTGCAGGCATTACGTGAAAACGACCGCCTGGACATTCTTCTGAACGGTTGGGGAGGCGGAGATGCCGAGTTGCAGGTGCTGCAACAGCAGGGGCTGGATCTCACCGTGATGCGTATCAATGATGACAACGGTATTGCAATGGCAGAAGCAATTAAGCTTGATCAGCAGGATTTGTCGGATCAGGTTCCACATATTTTTCCCGGCGGGATTAAGTTGCTCAATAAAGGAATATCATCTTCCGAAATCAACCGCTTGAAAAAGCATGCCTTCAGGCTAAGCGGCCTGCCAAAAGATATTGATTAAATGAAAAAATTGCGTTTCTCAACGGTAATACTCTCTCTCGTACTCGCGGTGCTGACCGTCATCTCGGTAATATTGATCGAGGTGCTATATTATGGTGCCGACAAAGCGATTCAGCATGATATTCAGCTGACATATGAGCGAGATCAGCACACACTCAACAGTTTGATGACTGTACAGTTCAATAATATTCAGCAGATCAGTCAAGAGCTGAGCAAGGATAATGGACTGCATCAGGGGCTAATTGCGAACGAGCATTCCCATTACGCCCATATTATTGACGGTTTGTTAGCAGATACTACCGGCCACTATATTGACGCCATCGTCGTTGAGAAGAGGGACGGAGCAAGCTTCGTTTTCAGCAATGCCAGTCTGCTTGGCGTGCAACTACCACTAAAACAGATTGTTCAGGAGCACAACCTCTGGGGAGCTTGGACCAGTATACTTACGGAAGTAGAGGGCAAGCACTACAGCTTACTGCACTTGTCTCTGCCGGTAATTGATGAGCAGTTCGGTGAAGTGATCGGCAAAGTACATACTTTTGTGCTGCTGAATGATAATTACTGGATCTCCAATCAGCTGCAGGCGTTGTTCGGTTCTCAGGCTGTTTCTTTTAGTTCCGGTAATATTTTTCTGGATGGTTTGGAAAGTCAACCGGGGCAATTGCAAGTCTTGCGCAATGTAGCGAACAATACTGGGAAAGGAGTCTCCAGTATTGAAAATGGCACTTTAAGGACGCATTACTTACGCATAGGCAACAGTGATAACTATATGGTTCGCTCTCTCCTGTCCAATGGTGCTCACCAGCTTCTTCAGGATTCCTATAGCACATACCTTTTTTACGCTACCACTCTGGTTATTATACTGGGGGCGGCGGTGATGCTGCTGATCCGGCATCTTATCATCAGTGCACTGCATCAGCTCACTCAGTACGCCGAACAGGTTCCCCAAAACGGATCGCCAAGCCCCTTTATGGGAGGGCGCTTCCATGAGTTTATTCGCGTAGGCAAGGCTGTTGAGAAGATGCTGCTGCGCATCCGTGAACGTGACAAACACCTATCCAGTATTATAGATAATTCGCCGGACCTGATTTTTATCAGGGATTTAGAGCATAACTTTCAACTGTTCAATCAGCGCTTCGTCGAGGTGCTGAACATGAAGCAGGAACTGCTGATGGGCAAACAGGCTGAAGAAATTATGACTGGTGACTTGATTGCACAGCTGCGTGAGGCCGATCAGAAAGTGTTGCGCAGTCATCGCCCCGTTCAATACCAGATGGAAATCGAAACCAATAACGGTTTCAGTACTTTTCTGATGAGTAAATTTCCAATTATTGATGATCAGGGGAAACTCTGTTCGATAGGTGGTATTGCGACTGATATAACCGACATCAAACAGGCCGAGGAACAGTTAAAGCTGGCTCAGCAGGTATTTTCTGAAACAGCTGAAGCGATCATTGTGCTTGATAATGAACAGAACGTACTGTCCTCAAATAAATCTTTTATTGAGATGAGCGGCTTCGATAAACGCGACATCACCACAGCTATCCGCTCCTTCCTGTCGGCTCATCCGGATATTCTGCTGCACCTGCAACATGCTCACCGCTGGCAGGGCGAGGGCTCTCTATTGTGCTTTGATGGCAGCAGCCGACCTGTGCTGGTATCGATGACCCATCTATCCAGCGAGAGTGATGAAAAGCGTTATGTAATCCTTTTCAGCGATATCACTAAACTGAAAATTGCCGAAGAAAGAATAGAAAAAGAGCGGATGATGTTACGCACGACTGCTGATATATCCGCGGACCTTATCAGCTTTAAAGATCTAGAAGGCCGTTATTTAAGCTGTAATAAAGCCTTTGAAAAATTTGTCGGTTATTCGGAGCTGGAGATAGGAGGTAAAACCGATGCTCAGCTTTTTTCTTCAGAGCAGGCTTTAATGTCCCTAACGAGGGGCAGCGAAGTGATAACCAGTAAGAGTATTTATATTGGTGAGGAGCCGCGGACATATCATGATGGCGAAAGTCGTCTGATGGAAATCAAGAAGGTGCCATTACTGAATCACCAAGGGGATGTTCAAGGTTTGATTTCGGTATGGCGGGATATTACCGCGTACCACCGGATGCAGAAACAGCTGAAAATTGCCGATGCGGTATTTGAAAACAGTATAGAGAATCTTGTTGTTACCGATGCAACGGGTACTATTATTGCCGCCAACCCTGCCTGTTGTGCTACATCCGGTTATTCAAAAACTGAATTGTTAGGCTCTCATATCAGGCTCTTTGCATCCAATCAACAAGATAATGTAGAGGCTGCATTATCAGACAAACAGAACTGGCAGGGAGATATTTCTTACCGTCATAAAAGTGGAGTTATCCATTTTGGCTGGTTAGAAGCTTATGTGGTTAAACATTCAGAAGAACTTATTACAGCTTGTATCTATTCCTTTGTCGATTTAAAGCAAAGCAAACATGTTGAACCCAAAATACAGTTTTTATCAAAATATGATCCGCTCACCGGGGTCTTTAACCGTATTGCCCTGTTTAATCGGCTAGAGGGATCAATATCCCGGGCGACTTTTAATCAGTTGACAATGGCTGTGATTCTGGTCGATATTAATGGCTTTAAGGCTGTTAATGAGCAGTATGGGCATAATGCTGGAGATAGGGTTTTACAAGAAATTGCCGGACGTTTTAAGGGCTGTGTTTTTGATAAAGATACGGTTGCCCGTTTCGGTGATGATGAGTTTGTTATTATTATTGATGAATTGGCTCATGAACAGGATGTGGCAATTGTTGTGCAAAAAATTGCCGATCAATTTGAGCACCACTTCGAAATTGCTCATTCCCCAGCACTTCTTTCTGCGACGATCGGTGTTGCTCTTTTCCCTGATGATGGAACCGATGTTGATACTTTATTAAACAACGCGGAAAGTGCGGTGCTGCGTGGAAAATCTTCTTACAACAAAATGCGGGATGACGATGTTATACAAACAATACAAGGTAACACGCAGTCTGCTAACGTTACGGCCTATCATTTTTATACCGGAAGATTAACCCATGATTCACGGCAGCAGGTTAAATTTGAAAATGAGTTAAAACAGGCATTGACGCAGGAGCAGTTTGAGCTCTATTACCAGCCTCAGTACGATCTGTCTAAACGACAGGTAATCGCGGTGGAAGCGGTATTATACTGGAATCATCCGCAGCGTGGCACGCTGCATTCGGACTCCTTCTCAAGCTTGGCTGAGCATAGCGGTTTAGCGTGGCCGATCGCGCTTATGATGATCCGCCAGGCGGCAATACAGGCGGTAACCTGGCAGTGCTCGGCGATTAAGTTCGGGCGTATTACTATTAGTTTAACAGCAGGGCAATTATCACAATTGAGTTTGATTGCGGAACTGCAGACTATTCTGATGGAAACCAAGTGTTCAAGGGAATGGTTGGAATTTCAATTCGACGAAGGGATTATTCAATACGATAACCAGAATGTTTATGAAAATCTGATCAATCTCAGTAAAATGGGAATCGCACTGACCGTAGATAAATTCGGCGAAGATCGCCCGCTGCTAAGCCTGTTTGAACAGTTATCAATAGATAAATTTAAAGTATCACAGCATGTTACCGAGGGAGTATCTGCGGACTTTGTTAGCCAAGCGGTACAGGATGGACTGCTTGTGATGGCTCGCTCATTAGGTATCACGCTCGTTTCTGACTCACTTGGTAATAAAACGGGTGGGGAGCCAGCTCTATCTAATACATTTTCTTGTGTCGGTCAGCAGCTGCGCAGTAAGGCAATGAAAGCCTCCGAAGCCACTTTTTATCTGCGTTGTAATAAACGTAAATAATCCTTATGCCCAAGTGGGTTGGGTATATACCCATGATACTTCAAGATGCAAAGTCAGCAAGGCAAATTGTGCCGAGATGCCAGGCATAAAATTGACGTATAGTTATTCTACATAGATATTTTATAACAAAGCAGATTGGTGCAATTTACCTTGCCCTACTGGGCGCTAGCTCGAAAACCAGTGCTGCGTTGCACCAATCGAAAAGGGAATAACCATTACCTCATGTTGCGTCTTGCTCTGGTCTCCGATCTCGTGCCTGACAAAGCATTTTGCAGTAACATGGGTATAAGCTCTCTTTTTTGTTAAATATCGCGGCTATTGCTCTAAGAGAGCGGAAAAATCGCATGGGAATGGCAATATATTCAGAACAACAAGTTTGATATCACCAAAGGGATCACGCTAACTCTCCTGTTTTTGCATTATAGTTAAGTAATTGCTTTAATTAAGAGATGCATTATTTGCAAAAGCGACATTATTATGAATAAAGGTGTGTTATGTCCGATTCTATCCGTAAGATTCTCTACATGGGGCATAATATCGCGCTAGTTGAGGCGCTTATCTCCCCCCCTGACAAACAAGGTGAACAAGGCGCTGTTACGCATTTACTTAACAGTGAAAAGCTCTATAAGACGTTAGCTGAAAATAACTACAGCCAGTTGATTTCAGAAATACCGCTTAGTCAGTTGTTAACCGATAAAATTGCCCGTGATTTTCCATTATTAAAAACAACTTACCTAAGATCCGCCGATGCGCCCAAAGCAGCTGAATTCTCAGTAGCAATGGAAGGACTGCTCAGTGATGAAATAAAGGAAACCTTAGATTACCTCAGTATCCCGGTCTATTTTAAGGATAAAAGCGGACGATTTTTAGCCTGTAACAGTTATTTTTCACAGCTGTTCGATCTGACACCTGCTCAAGTTGTAGGTAAAACACCCGCGCAGGTTTTACCTGCAGAGGTGCTCGAACAGATAGAAAGGACAGATCAAAAAATATTTGTTGAGCAGCGAGTCTATTTCTATGAATGTAAAGTCTCTGATTTCTCCGGCCGGGAACGTGACCTTGTGTTTCGTAAAGAAAGTGTTGCCGACGGCAAAATGCAAATCGGCATGGTGTTTGATATCACAGAGTTCTTTCAGGCTAGCTCTTTATTGGAAAAAGAGCGGGTTATGTTACGTGCGACAGCTGATATTTCGAAAGATCTTATTTTCTTTAAAGATTTAGAAAGCCGTTTGTTAGGCTGTAATAAGCAATTTGAAAAGTTTGTCGGTTGCGCGGAGAAGGAGATAATTGGGAAAACCGATGATCAGCTTTTTGCACAAAATCAGGCTGTAATATGCCAGGCGCAGGACCGGGAGGTGATGACGAAGAATCAAGTTTATCTTGGAGAGGAGTACCTGACCTATCACAATGGTGAGTCCCATTTTATCGAAATGAAAAAGGTGCCGTTACAGGATAAGCAAGGGAAAGTGCAGGGTTTAATCGGAGTGGGGCGGGATATTACTTCATACCAGCTGATGCAGAAACGCCTGAAAATTGCCGACACGGTATTTGAAAACAGCAAAGAATGCATTCTTGTTACCGATGCAGCAGGCATTATTATTGCGGTTAATAAGGCCTGTTGTGCTGCATGCGGTTATTCAAAAAAGGAGTTATTAGGCTCACACATCACCATATTTGAAGGCAGTCAGCATGAGAATATAGAAGCGGCATTGGCAAAAAATCAAAGTTGGCAGGGAGATATGTCATACCGCGTAAAAAATGGCGAAATTCATTTTGCCTGGTTAGAAATCTATCCTGTTGAACACGCAGAAAAAGGGATTTTCAGCCGTATCTCTACTTTTGTCGATTTAAACCAAAGCAAAAATGCTGAATCTAAAATACAGTTTTTATCAAAATATGATCCGCTGACAGGTGTATTTAATCGTATTGCTCTATTTAATCGCCTGGAAGGAACAATATCCCGGGCAATTTATAATCAGCTGACAATGGCAGTGATTCTGGCAGATATTAATGGCTTCAAGAAGATTAATGAACAGTATGGCCATCATGCCGGAGATGCGGTTTTACAGGAGGTTGCCGGGCGTTTTACAGGCTGTATTGCTGAAAAAGATACGGTGGCGCGTTTTGGTGGTGATCAGTTTGTTATTGTTGTCGATGGACTGGCGAATGAGCAGGATGTGGCTGATGTTGCGAAAAATATTGCTGCGCAGTTTGAGCGCACCTTTACCATTGATGATTTATCTGTGCATCTCTCGGCGACGATCGGCATTGCACTCTGCCCTGACGACGGCAGTGATGTTGATACTTTATTAGGCAATGCGGAAAAAGCGATGCAGCGTGGCAAGTCCTATCATCACAAAATGCAGCGCGGCGAGACTATGACTGCACATCGACAGGCTACAAAAGGCAGCAAGCACTCTGTTGAGCGTACCGCTTACCATTTTTATACCAGAAGATTAACCCAACATTCGCGGCAGCAGGCTAAATTTGAAGAAGAGTTAAAAGAGGCGCTGGTGGAGGAGCAGTTTGAACTGTATTACCAGCCCCAGTACGACCTGACTAAACGCCGAGTTATCGCGGTGGAAGCGGTATTATGCTGGAACCATCCGCAGCGCGGCCCGCTACATTCGGATAACTTTATAAGTTTGGCTGAACATAGGGGGTTATCGGTGCCGATCAGCCTTATGATGATCCGTAAGGCGGCTATGCAGGCGCTGAGCTGGCAGAAGGCGGGAATCAATTTCGGACGAATTGCCATTAGTGTTACGGAAGCGCTGCTATCACAACCCGGTTTATTGGCGGATCTGCAGACTATTCTCCTGGAAACCAAGTGTGCAAAGGAATGGCTGGAATTTGAAGTCGATGAAATAACTTTTAAAAATTACAACCCGCTCGTTTATGAAAATCTGATCAATCTCAGCAAGATGGGAATTGCACTGACCATAGATAAATTTGGCGAAGAGCGTCCACTGTTCAGGCTGTTTGAACAGTTAACAATAGATAAATTTAAATTATCAAAGCATTTTACCGAGGGGGTATATGTGGACTTTGTTAATCGTGCCATACAGGATGGATTATTTGTGATGGCTCGCTCCCTAGGAATGACAGTCGTTTCTGACTCGCTCGTTAATAAAGCGGATGGTGAGTCAGGTGTAGTTAATAGATTTAATTCAACTGGTCAGCGGCTGCAGAGCAAAGCGATGAAGGCCTCTGAAATTACTTTTTATCTACATTGTAATAAACGTAAATAATCCTTATGTTATACAATTAAAGACTAGGGTCTGTTGACCTTTCGAGTACAAATTTTGTTCAATCTAAAAGCGTTCTGAGCAAGGCGCGAGGAGCGAAGCATAGTTATTCTATGTAAACGACGAGCAACGCAGCGCAGGACGCTGTTAGATGAACCCGTAGGGCAGCATTTGTTCGAGCTTTCTACTTCGTTATCGCCAGCTTATGTAGAACAACTACACTACGCAGGCTCTGCCTTGTATAAAACACGAACAAATTGCTGCAAAAATGCACGCGGAAGGTCAACAGACCCTAGAGCGCCATATAGTTTAAAAAAACAGCACCAGCGAGAGTCAAAATGCTCTGCTGTCCGTTTTTAAACTAGATGTCGCTCTGGTTGTTGTTATTTATCATTTTAATCAACGTTATTTTTTAACATAAGAATTTGCCATATGGACACTTCTTTATTTACAACTTCCTGGTCAGATAACTCGATCTATGTTGGCCTGAGTGCTTTTATCTATATCTCACTGGTTGTGATGACCTCTTTAAGTGTGCTGATCAAACGCAAACCCATTGGGGTTTCCCTGGCCTGGCTATTTCTTATTTATGCCCTGCCCATGGCCGGTATGATCGCCTACCTTATTTTTGGAGAGCTTAACCTGGGTAAAAAACGGGAGCAGCGGCGTCACGAAATGTCGGGTTTATTCAGAAAATGGTTAAAGCAGGAAGTGACTGAATATCGTCTGGCAGATAAAGAGACCTCGGCTTCTGTCACCTCCATGAAACGTTTTGTGGAGTTTGACAGCCAGATGCCGATGATGGCCGGCAATAAACTTACCCTGTTATCCTCCACTGACGTTATTTTGACCGAGCTGGCCGAGTGCGTGGAGCAGGCACAGCATAGCTGTTATCTGATGTTTTATATCTGCTCTGAGGGCGGGCTGGCAAATGATGTTCTGGATGCCTTAGTGGGTGCAGCAGGGCGCGGTGTGAGCTGCAAGTTATTATTTGACTCAGTAGGCAGCCATGATTTCTTCAACTCACGGCAGCCTGAGCGGCTTAGAGAGGCAGGCGTTGAGGTCTGTGAAGCATTGCCTGTGGGTACCTTCCGACTGTTTTTTCAGCGTCAGGATTTGCGCCTGCACCGTAAATTGGTCTGTATTGATGACCACGTCGCTTACACTGGCAGTATGAACCTCGTAGATCCCGCTTTTTTCAAAAAAGAAAAAGGTGTAGGTGAATGGGTCGATCTGATGGTGCGCTGCGAAGGTCCTATTGTGCAGCTGATGAAAAGTGTGTTTGTTTGGGACTGGTATTTGGAAACCAGTGTCAAACTGCCCTTTAAAAAGCTTTATGAGGATAGTTTTGCCGTTGCCGGAGAGCAGAGCGTTCAGCTCATCCCCTCCGGGCCTGAGTTCGGGGAAGCGGGTATTTATCAGGTACTATTAATTGCTATTTATGAGGCGAAATACAGCCTGGTACTCACCACGCCTTATTTTATCCCCGATGAAAGTCTGCAGGAAGCTTTAAAGGTGGCGGCACTGCGCGGGGTTGCCGTGAAAGTGATCTTACCCGCTAAAAATGACTCCTTTATGGTGCACCATGCCTCGCGGGCATTTTTTCAGGAGCTGTTAGCTGCAGGGGTTGAAATATACGCATTCCATGGCGGTTTACTACATAGTAAAAGTATCGTGATTGATGAAAAAGTTGCTTTAATAGGCAGCGTCAATCTGGATCGCCGCAGTTTCTGGTTAAACTTTGAGATGACCATGCTGGTTGATAATCACGCTTTTGCCGGTGAATTGTTACAGCTGCAGATGCATTATATCTTGTCTTCTAAGCGTTTAAAGTTAGAAGAGTGGCAAAAGCGCAGTTATCCGGAGCGCCTGTTAGAAAGTGTGATCTATCTGTTCAGCCCGTTGTTGTAGTGGCAGCCTTCAGCTCTTAGCTCTTAGCTCTTAGCTCTTAGCTCTTAGCTCTTAGCTCTTAGCTCTTAGCTCTTAGCTCTTAGCTCTTAGCTCTTAGCTCTTAGCTCTTAGTTCTCTGCCTTCAACTGCTTCGCTACTTGCTATTTGCTACTTGCTACTTGCTACTCGTTACTTGTTATTCATTACTCGCTACTCGCTATTCGCTGCTCGTTCCCGCCACCCATTTTCTAACAGCAAAACATGTTGGTATTACTATTAATCAGGCAAAAAAAAGCCTGCGGTTAAGCAGGCTTTTTTATTATTTATTCACTGAGAATAATTAAGCTTATTCAGCAGCTTCTTCAGCAATTTCTTCTTCTTCTTCAGCTTCTGGCTCGTCAAGTAAATCAACGTAGTCATTACCGTAGTAAGAAGCAATCAGAATTTCTTTCAGCTCAGAGATTAATGGGTAACGTGGGTTTGCACCAGTACATTGGTCATCAAACGCCTGTTCCGCTAAATCGTCCAGAGCTTCCATGAAGTCAGCTTCATTAACACCGGCAGCTTGAATTGAAAGAGGAATGTTTAATTCAACTTTCAGCTCATCTAACCAAGTTAGAAGTGCGTTGATTTTCGCTTCAGTATTACCTTCACGGAAACCTAAGTGCTCAGCAACTTCAGCATAACGAGCACGTGCTTTAGGACGGTCGTATTGTGAGAAAGTACCTTGCTTAGTTGGACGGTTTGTTGCATTGAAACGAATAGTATTCGTTAGTAATAATGCATTTGCTAAACCGTGCGGAATGTGGAATTCATTACCGATTTTGTGCGCCATTGAGTGACATACACCCAGGAATGAGTTCGCAAACGCGATACCAGCGATAGTTGCAGCATTATGTACTTTTTCACGCGCCACAGCATCGTTTTTACCATTTTTGTAAGAGCTTGGTAGGTATTCTTTTAACAGTTTAAGAGCTTGTAGCGCCTGACCGTCAGAGTATTCGTTAGCAAGCATAGAAACGTAAGCTTCCATTGCGTGAGTTACCGCATCGTAACCACCGAATGCACATAGTGATTTAGGCATATCCATTACTAGATTCGCGTCTACAACAGCCATGTTTGGTGTTAGCTCGTAATCTGCAAGTGGGTATTTTTTACCTGTTTTATCATCTGTTACAACAGCGAATGGTGTTACTTCAGAACCTGTACCTGAAGTAGTAGTAATACATACTAATTCAGCTTTAACGCCCATTTTAGGGAATTTGTAGATACGTTTACGGATATCCATAAAGCGCATTGCCAAGTCTTCGAAATCAGTTGCCGGGTGCTCGTATAGAACCCACATGATTTTCGCTGCGTCCATTGGTGAACCACCACCAACAGCTAGAATAACGTCAGGATTGAATGCGTTACACGCTGCTGCACCTTTCTGGATGATAGAAAGTGTAGGGTCCGCTTCAACTTCGTGGAATACTTGAACCGTCATGCCTTGGCTTTCAAGGATATCTTGTAGTTCATCGATGTAACCGTTAGCGAATAGGAAGCCGTCAGTTACGATCATTGCACGTTTTTTGCCTTCCAAATCAGTCATAGCGATTGGTAGTGAACCACGACGGAAGTAGATAGATTTTGGTAGTTTATGCCATAACATATTTTCAGCTCGCTTCGCAATTGTTTTAGTGTTGATTAGGTGTTGTGGACCTACGTTTTCAGAAACAGCGTTACCACTGTGAGTACCACAGCCTAGCGTTAATGAAGGAGCGAAACCAAAGTTATAGATATCACCGATACCACCGTGAGATGTTGGTGAGTTGATTACTACACGACACGCTTTCATTCTAAGACCAAACTCATCAACACGCGCAGAGTTAGCATCCTGGTCTGTGTATAGTGCTGCTGTGTGACCAACACCACCAATATCAAGCATGATTTCAGCTTGACGACATGCATCTTCGTAGTCTGTAGCTTTAAACAGACCTAGTGTTGGAGATAGTTTTTCATGTGCGAAGTTGTTTTCGTAACATGCTTGACCTTCTGCAACTAGAACCTTAGTTGAAGTAGGCACTTTAACACCTGCAAGTTTAGCAATATTATATGCAGATTGACCTACGATTTTCGCATTTAATGCACCATCGATAAGCAGAACGTCTGCAACTTTTTTAGCATCAGCTTCATTTAGAACATAACCACCGTATGTTGCAATACGATCTTTGAATTCGTCATATTTAGATTCAACAACGATTGCTGCCTGCTCAGAAGCACAGATCATACCGTTATCGAATGTTTTAGACATTAGGATTGAAGATACAGCACGTTTGATATCTGCAGATTCATCAATAACAACAGGCGTGTTACCCGCGCCAACACCGATTGCAGGGTTACCTGAAGAGTATGCTGCTTTAACCATGCCTGGACCACCAGTTGCAAGGATGATAGCTGTATCATCATGCTTCATGATAGTGTTAGTTAGTTCAAGAGATGGGATGTCGATCCAACCGATAATATCTTTTGGAGCACCTGCTTCGATAGCAGCTTCTAGAACTATTTGTGCAGCGTAGTTAGTACATTTTTTAGCTCGTGGATGCGGTGCAACAATACAACCGTTACCCGTTTTAAGCGCCATTAACGTCTTGAAGATAGCCGTTGATGTAGGGTTAGTGGTTGGGACGATTGCACAGATGATACCCATAGGCTCGGCAAGTGTAACCGTATTTAATGATTCATTGCGTGATAATTCACCAACAGTTTTTGTATCTGCAAAGCTGTTGTAAATGAATTCAGAAGCAAAGTGGTTTTTAATTACTTTATCTTCAACAATACCCATGCCTGTTTCTTCTACAGCCATTTTCGCAAGTTCAATACGGTGAGTAGATACTTTAAGTGCTGCAACTCGGAATATTTCATCAACTTTTTCTTGTGAAAAAGTTGCGTACTCTGCTTGTGCTACTTTAACGCGCGCAATCAGAGCTTCTAAATCAGCAACTGTACTTACTGTCATAATATTCTCCTAAGGATTTATAATAATAAAAGTTTAAAAATGTTTTACTAACACAGTGTTCGCTATCGCCAATACTTTCTTAATAAAAAACTCTTAATAAATATTTGTTGCCTGATTATAGAAACCTACTCATTAAAAGCATTGATCGAGATCACGTAAAAGTGATTTTCGGATGCTTTTTAAAATGTGATCTTGATCTTTTTTTGTTGCTTTTTTCAGCAAAAGTCACTGTTTTATAACGCTAAACGATCATTTTTACAACTGAAGTTGCTCATTTATTGTTTTTTTATTGCGTAATTTAGCAACAATTTTTTCACGTGGACAATTCGTAATGACTCAGCACGATACAGTGATATCGCTCAAAAGAGTGGCGAGTGGCCAAACAATAATAAAGCACAGAGAACAGCGCAAAGGCGGAGAAAAAATTTAAGTGCCTATCTCTTATCTTTCCCCGTGCGCGCACAGCGTCTCTGCAAATGAACTCAAACCAAAGCGCAGCTTTGCTGTTGAATGAAATATGTGAGGTAAATATTGATAATAGTGATCAATAGTGACAAAAATTCTTTGCTTGTCAGATCCAGCGGTAATAAGCTACAGCTTAACTTTAATCAAATAAAGAGATGGTATGTCAAATAGCCCCCCCTTTGTCCGTAGTGCCATATTTTTTTCAGCAATTGTTATCTCGCTTGCGGGTATAAAATTCGCAGCGGCCATTATTGTCCCTTTTTTACTTTCTCTGTTCGTGGCGATTATCTGCAATCCGGGCATTGAGTTTTTAGCGGCACGCAGGATCCCGAGAGGCCTGGCTATTGCGGTGGTTATTACCTTTATTTTTGCCATGTTCATCGGCCTTGGCAGCATCATTGGCGCTGCCATGAATGCTTTCAGAGAGGCAATACCAACTTATGAGGCGCAGTTCGCTGTTGAACTGCAATGGTTAATTGTCAAAATGCGCGAATTTAATATCTCTATTTCTATGGCTGAAGTACGCGAATACTTCGACCCCGCAAAAATAATGACCTTAGTGACCAGTACATTGAGCAGCTTTGGCAGCGTACTGGGAAATGTGTTTCTGCTGTTATTGACCGTGGTGCTGATGCTTTTTGAAGGTCCCGGTTTTGCCAAAAAACTGCATATCGCTTTTGATGATTCAGTGGAAACAGAAAAGCGTTTAGATCATTTTTTAAAGTCGGTGAACAAATATATGGCAATAAAAACTGTCATTAGCTTAGCGACGGGGCTGTTTATCGGTTTTGTTTTATGGCTGATAGGGGTTGATTTTTATGTACTCTGGGCGCTATTGGCTTTTTTATTAAATTATATCCCAAATATAGGCTCCATTATCGCGGCTGTGCCCGCGGTTATTTTAACTTTTTTACAATTGGGTATGGGCTATGCCGCGGTGGTAATCGGTTTATTTGCTGGTGTTAATATGCTGATGGGCAATGTGGTTGAGCCAAAATTTATGGGACGCAGTTTAGGACTGTCTACGCTGGTGGTGTTTTTGTCCTTAATTTTTTGGGGCTGGTTATTGGGTATGGTGGGTATGTTATTATCGGTTCCTCTGACCATGATTTTAAAAATAGCATTAGAAAATAGCGAAGAGGGGCACTGGTTTGCGATTTTATTAAGTTCCGATGAAGAAACAGACCATTTTCATGCAACCCAACAACAAGATAATCAACAATGAATATATTGGAAAATATTAACTGGCAGGATGTTGCCAGCCACCCGGAAAAAGAAATGCAGCGTTTACTGCATGGCCGTGGTTTTCGCTTTGCCGAGTGTAATCACATTAATATCGACTGGTTATCGCCGGTGATATTAATTATTTTATACAAAGAGGTTGCAGAGCAGGATTTACAGCGGTTGAGCGAGCAGTTATTGGACAAGATGACTGAGATTGGTTTTTCGCTTAAGAGTATTCAGGCACAGTTCCGTTGCCGGGATTTCGCGCCCACTGAAATTTTATATGGCGAGCCGATCACTGATCTAATCGCTGTTGAGAACGGTCTTAACTATAAAATTAATTTAGGCAGCAAACAGAATTACGGTATCTTCCTTGATATGAAAAATGGGCGGAAATGGTTACAGTCCAACAGCCGCAATAAATCCGTGTTGAATCTGTTTTCTTATACCTGTGCTTTTTCTAATGCCGCCATCGCAGGTGGTGCAGAATTAGTGATTAACCTGGATATGAGTAAAGCAGCATTGGCGGTAGGGCGTGACAACCACAGGTTAAATGGCCACGACCTCAGTAAAGTGAAATACCTCGCGCATGATCTGTTTAAGTCCTGGGGTAAAGTAAAACGCTTTGGTCCTTATGATATTGTTATTGCCGATCCGCCTTCTCTGCAGAAAGGCAGTGTCAATATTAAACGTGATTATCCTAAAATTATTCGTCGTTTACCGGACTTATTAACCAATAATGGGCAGGCACTATTGTGTTTAAACTCGCCTGATTTAGATTTAACTTTTTTAAAAGAAATTATTGCACAGGAATGCCCGCAGGCGACTATTATTAGGCAAATCGATCCGCCTGAAATGTTTATTAATATTGAACCTGAGCGCGGGTTGAAGTGTTTGTTAGTGCAGTTCACCCGCGCCTGACAAAACCCGGACAGCCAGCATAAAAAAGCCCCGCTTTGTAATAACAAAGCGGGGCTTTTTAATCAGCAATGCAGATTAAACGTTAGCTGCTGCTTTTTCTGCGGCTAATTTATCTTGAGCTTGGGTCGCCTGAATGGCAGTCAATGCGATGGTGTAGACAATATCGTCAACTAATGCGCCACGTGACAGATCGTTTACAGGTTTACGCATCCCCTGCAGCATTGGACCGATACTGATCAGGTCAGCACTACGCTGTACCGCTTTATAAGTGGTATTACCGGTGTTCAAATCAGGGAAGATGAACACTGTAGCCTGACCCGCAACCGGGCTATCAGGTGCTTTACTTTTCGCGACATTTGCCATGACAGCTGCATCATATTGTAGCGGACCATCAATAAGCAGGTCCGGACGACGCTGTTGGGCAATTTTAGTCGCTTCGCGTACTTTATCTACATCACTACCCACACCCGAAGTACCGGTTGAATAGCTGATCATCGCCACTTTAGGATCAATACCGAAGGCAATGGCCGAATCTGCGGACTGAATGGCGATATCTGCCAGTTGCTCGGCTGTTGGATCCGGGTTGATAGCACAGTCACCGTAAACTAATACCTGGTCAGGTAATAACATGAAGAAGATAGAGGAAACTAAACTAGCGCCTGGTGCTGTTTTCACCAGCTGTAGTGCCGGGCGGATGGTATTCGCTGTGGTATGAACTGCGCCGGATACAAGACCCGCCACTTCATTTTCCGCAAGCATCATGGTACCCAACACCACGGTATCCTGTAATTGTTCACGTGCAACAACCTCAGTCAGGCCTTTTGCTTTACGCAGCTCAACCATAGGTGCAACATAGTTTTCAATCACATCATCGGGATTAATAATTTCCACATCATCAGTCAGGACAATACCTTGCTGTGTCGCGATACGGTGAATTTCTTCCGGATTACCCAATAATACCGGTTTTGCAATGCCACGTTGCGCACAGATCAGTGCTGCCTGGATGGTACGCGGCTCATCGCCTTCCGGTAATACAATACGCTGACTGTTTTTACGTGCCAGTTCGGTTAAATGATAACGGAATGCAGGTGGTGATAAGCGGCGTGATAAAGAGGAGTTGCCAGTTAACGTTTTCAACCAGTGTTTATCGATGTGGCCGGCAATATACTCCTGCACTTTTTCAATACGCTCCACGTCATCTACAGGGATTTCCATATTGAAGTTCTGTAAACGCTGAGCAGTTTGCCATGTATTACTTTTGATTAGCAGAATAGGTAAACCTGCTTCCATTGCCCGTGCGCATAATTTCAACACTTCTTCTTCAGGGGAATAATCACCGGTCAGCAATAAGCAGCCGATTTTCATACCATTCATAACTGCAAGACATGCTGCCACGATAACGTCACTGCGGTCACCTGAGGTTACCAGCATTGAGCCTGCCTTAAAATGCTCAACCATGTTTGGAATAGAGCGAGCACAGAAAGTCACACTGTGTAAACGGCGGTTTTCAAGGTCCCCTTTGTTTAAGACTTTTGCATCCAGGTGCTGCGCCAGATCTTTTACGCGGGGGGCAATCAGTTCAGCACTCCAGGGGATACAACCTAAAATGGGCAGAGGACTTTTACTGAACATTTGTAATACTTCAAGGTTACCGCCTACAGTATCATGAGGAATATCAAACATTTCCGTTAAATCTGGGCGTGACTTATCACTCTCATCGATTGGCGCGCCAACTTTATTGATGATACAGCCGGCAATGCTCTCATTGTTTTTGCCACCAAAAGAGGAAACGGCAATTTCCATGCGCTCTTTCAGTTGTTGCGATGAATCATTACTCGGGTGGGTAACAAAAACCATTTCTGCACCCAGTGCTTTGGCGATGCTGTAATTGATATCATTAGCAAACTGGTGCTTATCGGTCGGTACCAGACCTTCCACGATAATAACATCACTTTCTTGAGTATTTTCACGAAAACGCGCAACAATATTTTCCAATAAATCAGATGTAAGACCCGAAGAGATCAGGTTTTCCGCATATTTCATTGAAAAAGGCTCTGGCGGATTGAGTGATGAAGCATGACGTAGGGTTGCCGTAGAGCGCTCCGGACCGGTATCACCAGGGCGCGGTTGAGCAATAGGTTTAAAGAAGTTCACTGCTACACCCTGACGTTCCAGTGCGCGGATCATACCTAGACTGACAGAGGTAACACCAACACCGGAACCGATGGGAATGAGCATAATTGTACGGGGCATGACAATTCCTTTTAATTTAATGTAAGGCAAGTTAAGGGGAATATTCGTCGCAAAGCGCCTTTCTTCCCAGTAATCTAAAATATTTTAAGCTGACGCCAGCGCAAGAGAATCTGTTGACGCTAGTGCCAGGGAGTCCTGCGCAATCACCCACTCTTCATTTGTCGGGATGACCATTGCAACAGGAGAACCATTTTTTGTAATGATACCTTGCTCGCCCAATATTGCCGCCTTATTTTTTTCACTATCTATCTGATAACCGAAAACAGTCAGTAATTCTAAGACTTTTGTACGCACAATGTGTGAATTTTCACCAATGCCCCCAGTAAATATAATGGCATCAATACGACCGAGCGGGACTGCATAAGAAGCGATATATTTAGCCAGACGGTAAATAAACATATCCATTGCCAATGTGGCTCTTTCATTGCCTTTTTCATAGTTTTCAGTGATCTCACGGAAATCGCTGGAAATACCGGAAATGCCCAGCAGACCGCTTTGTTTTTGCAGGATATCCATTACCCCGGTGAGGCTGTACTCTTTACGTGTTACTAAGTACTCGATAATGCTCGGATCGAGATCCCCGCAACGTGTGCCCATCACCAGACCTTCAAGGGGCGTCATGCCCATGCTGGTATCGACACTTTTGCCGTTTTTAATGGCAGTAATAGATGCACCATTACCTAAATGCGCAGAGATAACATTCAACTGGTTAACCGGTTTGTTCAAAATTTTCGCAGCTTCCTGGCTGACAAACAGGTGGCTTGTACCATGCATACCGTAGCGGCGAATAGCATACTGCTTATACAGGTTGTACGGCAAAGCATACATAAATGCCTTAGCAGGCATTGACTGATGAAATGCGGTGTCAAATACGGCAACTTGAGGCAGCGTCGGGAAAGCGGCCTGTGCGGCTTTGATACCTAAAACATGTGCAGGGTTATGCAGTGGAGCGAGGGAAGAACAGGTTTCAATACCTTCGAGCACTTCTTCATCAATAATCACTGATTCTGTGAATTTTTCACCACCATGAACAATACGGTGACCGACTGCGGCAAACTGTTCCGCTAACCCGTCTTCTTTGTTGATGATCTCTTCAACAATGTAAGAGATAGCCTGTGAATGCGCGCTGTTGGCAGGCAGGCTGGTCGCTCCTTTTTTGCCGGCTATTTTCCACTTGATACGTGCATCAGGAAGATTAAAGCATTCGGCTAGGCCGCTAATTATTTCATCACCGTTAGTGGCATTTATGACGGCAAATTTTAGAGATGAACTACCACAGTTAAGGACAAGGACAAGTTTGTTGCTCATGAGAAATTCCAGTAATTATAATTGACAATATCAGCATCTCAGTCGCTAAATGCTGAAACGATAAACGTGAGCTGAACCACCAAAATAAATAACTGTTGCTGGTGACCTGGCTCACATGACCTGAAAGGAGTCTACGCCTATGTGATGAAATAACAATCATCAATTAAGAAAAAAATGATTTACATCTCAAGTTTTTAGTTAATTGTGTTATTAAATTATTAATATTAAAAAGCTATTTAAATTCAATGCTATTATTGTTTTGTGTTTTTTGTTGTATGGTTGGTTGTATTTTTATTTGTATTTAAAGTTGTATTTATATTTGCATTTTTTTTGCGGGAGGGTTGTGTTGTTTTTGGTGTTGCCAATTTTGGACTTTCCTGCTAATGTTTGCCTGTTACTTTTCTTTAACTTTTACCTAACTCTTAATTAACCTGTTTGAGGCTCTTTTTTGAATTTATTTTTTAATGTCATCAGAGAAGGCGAACGTTATCTAAAGGTTTGGCCGCAAAAGAACACATTAAACTGCCTGTTTATTGATAGTAAAGTCACTCTCTATACGCGTCTGGCAATTAAAATAACGCCTGCTTTTATTATCTTAAGCATAGGCTTAAGTATTGCTTTTCCTGCGCTATTTGATCCTGTTGCGAGTGCAACATTTGCGTTGTTTTTATTAGGTCTGCCGGTTCAGGGGTTATACTGGTTAGGTAAGCGTTCGCAAAAACGTTTACCGAATAAATTATTACCCTGGTTTATGGCAATCAAAACTAAATTGAGCGTGCAAAGCAGAGCGCAAAACGAGTTGCTCCATCACCCTTGTTATTTTGAACTTGCCTTATTGTTGGAGAAAGCATTTAAGCTGGGCGGTGATGATTTTTTACGGGATCATGAGCTGATTTAAGCTCTGTTATCATTCAGCTGGACGAATTATGATCCACGAGCTTCGAGTCGATAGCTACGAAGCTGGCCGCCCGCATATTTTCCCCTGTGATCCCTTTTTGCTACGCTTGGGGGACGTTAATCTTTCCGGTAAACCTCTATATTAAAATCACATTCAATTTTCCAGCTTTTTTCCGCTAATAACTCCTGCATTTTTTGTTGGTTAAACTTCCAGGCAAAAGGCGTCATATTAATTAAGTCCTTCACTACCTGAGGATTGTCAATAAACAGCGGATAATGCAGATTGAGCTGCTCTACCTTTGTGAAACCGGGCGGAGCCTGGTTTTCTTCCGGGTGCTGATTCACCTGTTCATATATTTTTTCGCGTAATTGGTACAAATGACGGGGGGCGGGGGTCACCGTTACCAGGTACCCCTGTGATTTGATTAAGCGCTGTAATTCACTATCGAGGGAAGGGGCGTAGATGCGCAGCAACAGGTCGATACTCTTATCTGCTAGTGGTACATCATAAGCACTGGCAACGCAAAAATTAATATTATTGTAACGTTTTGCGGCGTAACGGATCGCAACCTTAGAGATATCCAATGCGCTGAAGCTAAAACGTTCCGGCAGTGTGCCTGCTAAATGCGCAGTGTAATAACCTTCGCCGCAACCAAGATCCAGTAAGTGCGCCTGTTCTTTATCAGCTAATAGTACTTTTAATAAATCGCTCAGTTTCTCCGCCAGCAGGAGATATCCGCCGCTATTTAAAAATGCCCGCCTGGCCTGCATCATCTCTTTGTTATCACCGGGGTTTTTAGAATTTTTAGCGTTTACCGGCAGCAGGTTCAAATAACCTTCTTTGGCAATATCAAAATGGTGGTTATTGGCGCATATTTGTGTGTTGTTGGTTTGTTTAAAGGGTGTTTGGCAAAGCGGGCAAGTAAAAGGACTCATAACGGGACTCTATACAAGCAGGTATTATTGCTACCTGCTTTATCTGTGGATCAGTAAATGACGTTGTCGTTATATTGCAGAAGAATGTTTTTGATCGTTTCCATGGTTTCATGGGATGGAGGATTTACGCCTTCTAGAGGGTAAATTTCACCCATGGCTGTCCATTTATGCTTACCGAGTTCATGGTAAGGCAGCATTTCAATCTTTTCGATATTTTTCATCGGTGCAATAAAGCGACCTAATGCGTGAGCATCTTCTTCACAGTCGGTATAACCCGGTACCACCACATAACGCAGGTAAACAGGCTGATTACGTTCCGCCAAGTATTTAGCAAATTCAAGTGTATATTTGTTACTTACATGGGTTAAGTCGATATGTTTATCATTATCCATCTGCTTGATATCCAGTAAGACCAGATCTGTTACGTCAAGTACGCTCTTTACGGTATCATCTAAACGGCGCACAAAACCATTCGTGTCTAAACAGGTATGAATTCCTTCCAGACGGCAAGCTTCAAAAACCGCTTTAACAAATTTTGGCTGCAACATCGCCTCACCGCCAGAGATGGTGACTCCGCCACCTGAAGCGTTCATAAAGTGACGATACTGCACTAATTCTGCCATCAATTCATCGACGCTCATCTCTTTGCCGGCTTCGGTATCCCAAGTGTCGCGGTTATGGCAATATTTACAACGCATTAAACAGCCTTGTAAAAAAATAATAAAACGAATGCCTGGCCCATCAACGGTACCACAACTTTCAACAGAATGAACTCGTCCTGTTACTGACATTAAAAGCCCCTTAAAAACAAATTATTTCATTGCTGTCTTAGCTAAAACACAAATGAAATAAACATGTTGTTATACATAAAAATAAAGGTTTCATCCCGAAGAATGAAACCTTTTTTGATTATAGCAGGCTAACAAAAAAGTTAACCTGTTTATCTTTTATTTTTACAGGTTAGCTGTAAAAGTACGTGAGATAACGTCGTTTTGCTGTTCTTTAGTTAACGAGTTAAAACGAACTGCGTAACCAGATACACGGATAGTCAACTGAGGGTATTTCTCAGGATTTTCCATTGCATCTAATAACATTTCGCGGTTCATAACGTTTACGTTTAAGTGCTGACCACCTTCAATTTCAGGGGTGTGCTTAAAGTAACCGTCCATCAGACCCGCAAGGTTCACTTTTTGTGCATCGTCAGTTTTGCCTAACGCGTTTGGTACGATAGAGAAAGTATAAGAAATACCATCTTGGGCGTATGCAAACGGCAGTTTAGATACTGAAGTCAATGATGCAACAGCACCTTTTTCATCACGTCCGTGCATTGGGTTTGCACCCGGAGCAAAAGGAGTACCTGCACGACGTCCGTCAGGTGTATTACCTGTTTTCTTACCGTACACAACATTTGATGTAATAGTAAGAATAGACTGTGTAGCACGAGCGTTACGGTACATTGGACGAGATTTGATTTTCTTCATGAAGCTTTCAACAAGTTCACAAGCGATATCATCAACACGTGGATCGTTATTACCAAATTTAGGGTAATCACCTTCGATTTCAAAGTCAGTTGCGATGCCGTCTTCGTCACGCACAGGTTTAACGGTTGCGTATTTGATTGCCGCAAGAGAATCCGCTGCAATTGAAAGACCTGCAATACCACATGCCATAGTACGCTCAACGTCACGGTCATGAAGCGCCATTAGCGATGCTTCATAGCTGTATTTGTCGTGCATGTAATGGATACAGTTAAGTGCAGTGACGTATTGCTCAGCTAACCAGTCCATGAAGTGGTCCAGATTTGAGTACACTTCGTCGTAGTTTAATACTTCACCAGTGATTGCCGGTAAAGTTTTTGGACCTACCTGCATTTTTGATTTTTCATCTACGCCGCCGTTGATGGCGTACAGTAATGTTTTAGCAAGGTTGGCACGTGCACCAAAGAACTGCATCTGTTTACCAACAATCATTGGTGATACACAACAAGCAATGGCGTAATCATCGTTGTCGAAATCGTTACGCATTAAATCATCATTTTCATACTGGATAGAAGAGGTATCGATAGATACTTTTGCACAGTATTTTTTGAAGTTAACAGGTAATGCTTCAGACCATAAAACAGTGATGTTTGGCTCTGGAGAAGGACCCATAGTGTATTGTGTGTGTAGGAAACGGAAGCTGTTTTTAGTTACCAGCGTACGACCATCAACACCCATACCACCGATTGATTCTGTTGCCCAGATAGGGTCGCCAGAGAATAGATCATCATATTCAGGCGTACGTAGGAAACGAACCATACGTAATTTCATTACTAAGTGATCGATAAGCTCTTGTGCTTCAGTCTCAGTGATTTTACCTGCCTGAAGATCTTTCTCGATGAAGATATCTAAGAATGATGCTGTACGACCAAATGACATTGCCGCGCCATTTTGTGATTTGATTGCTGCAAGGTAACCGAAGTAAGTCCATTGGATAGCTTCTTTAGCACTTGTAGCTGGGTGAGAGATATCAAAGCCGTATTTAGCAGCCATCTCTTTCATTTGACCTAAAGCACGGTATTGTTCGAAGATCTCTTCACGCAATTTCATAGTATCTTCTAAAGAAGAACCAGCAACCAGCTCAGCTTCTAAGCTTTTATGTTGCTTGGCTTTATCAGCCATTAGGAAATCGATACCGTAAAGTGCTACACGGCGGTAATCACCAATAATACGACCACGGCCGTACGCATCAGGTAAACCAGTTAATACACCTGATTTACGACATTTAAGGATAGCACCTGTGTAAACATCGAAAACACCCTGGTTATGCGTTTTGCGGTATTCAGAGTAAGTCTTTTGGATCGTAGGATCTAATTCTTTACCGTAAACTTTACAAGAACCTTCGATCATACGGATACCGCCATTCGGGATAATCGCACGTTTTAGTGGTTTCTCAGTCTGCAGACCAACAATCGTTTCCAGATCCTGATTGATGTAACCGGCATCGTGAGCGGTGATTGTTGAAACAACGTCAGTATCAAAATCAACAGGAGCATGAGTGGTGTTTTCCTGTTTGATACCTTCCATTACCTTGGCCCAAAGCTCATCAGTCGCTTTAGTCGCGCCAGCCAGGAAGCTTTCATCACCTTCATATGGTGTGTAGTTTTTTTGGATAAAGTCACGAACGTTAACTTCAGTTTTCCAATCTTCACCAGCAAAACCTTGCCATGCAGATGCAAATTTTTCGTTAAGTGTTGTCATAAAGATTTCCCTTTACAGTTTGATGTTAAGATTAAATGTATTTATAAATCCGTTTTGTTGTTTTGATCTGGCTGCGAACGGGCGGAGCCTCTGTCAAAACAACTATCGCGTCCATATTCATTGTGTTTATGGTCGCATAGTTTAATTTTTTGCTGAAAATTGTGGGTTGATCTACCTCTGCTAACCAACCTGTTGGATGCTCAATTTTCGCACAATAGATCATGTCACATAAGCTCAGGACAGGGTGCAATTGTTAATGCGCAGATAATATCGGGACGATATTAAAAACATTCACACAATAACCTGTAATCGCTTGCAGAGTAGCACTCTGTAGCCTTGTCTATTGTCTGTCCGCATTTCAAAAGATGCGAAATAACATCCTAAGAACATGATTAAAAATGTAATGATTTAGAGGTAATTTATATTCCATTATGAGCTGCGGCAGTTTTGCTGTTTGTTGAAAAACACCGGCGTAACTTCACTTCATGTTCTTTTAAAAATGAGAGGTGCTCGATTACCTGTGCGACGAGTCTAACAAATGCTCTCTAGACTAAAATTGATCCAAGTCAACTTATAAAAGATAAATGTAATTTAATTACAAGATGCTTTTTATTCAATTTTAAAGTCAATTAATGTACAGCTTCTGTAATTTTGTTTCTTTTAAGTGTGATCAATGTCTCTTTTTTGGCGCTTTGAATTTGCATAATTAAAATTTGCTCATTTTTCGAAAATAATTAATCGTACGGAATACTAACCTTATTTTTATCATGGTTTATAATTTGTTATGTAGTCACAATAAAAAGATAAGTTGCTTTATTAATAATAAATTATCGTTTTAATATTGATATTTTTAGAGGGAGTAGAGTTATGAATGTTCAAATAATGGTAATAGTTCATGGAAAAGAACACGCGCATTTAATTAAGATTTTATCTGAAAAAACACATGCATTAGGGGGTAAGTGGCTGAACAGTAAGATCACCCATATTGATGATTATTTTGCCGGTTTGATCAAAATTGAAATTGAATCGAAGAGTGCAGATAAGTTAATTGATCAGTTTAAAGGCTTAAATATTAATGTTGAAACGGCAAAATTAGATCGTATTGAGCAGAAGAAAGCAAATCAATTTATTTTAAGTATTGATGCGAAAGATCGTTTTGGATTGGTCAATGATATTTCTGAAGTGTTAGGCGAAAATGATATAAAAATTGAAAGCATGGAATGTCATCGCGTCGGTGGGGCTGACATTGGCGGTATCATGTTCACCAGTGAATTCAAAATTTTAGTTGCCGATGATTTTAATAAAGGGGAGTTGATTGAGTCCCTGCAGACTATCTCAACGGATTTAGTGGTTGATTTACAAACGCCTGCATAATGAATCCCCAATACGCTGAAAAACTAAAAAGGCGGCTATTTTTCAATAGCCGCCTTTTTTATGTTTAAAGCGGGTTTGCCATAAGATATTTAGTTTATAGCAGTGCTGGAATACCGTATTGCCCTTCAAGCATACCAACAGCTAACATCGCCACAAAACAGATAATCAAGACCGAAGCTGGAATGATTACTTTATCTAAGAAGCTTAATTTTTTGGCACGTTCTTTATCACCAATCAAGCCATTGTTATCAAGCAGCATGGTTAACGCCCACGCCAGCACCGGGTTAGCAACCGCTGATGCAAAAATACAGATACCGGCAGACTGTGAGTCTTTTGTATCTTTAATCATCTGCATACCGGCTTCAAGAAGCGGTAAGAATACACCCACAAGCAATGCGATACGCATTACCGGTGGCCATACCGCGACATCCATTGGAAAACCAAGGATAGCAATAATCATTACCAGAGAGCCTAATACGATAGAGCCTGCAGGAATCGGGCGTTTGGCGATCGCCGCCGGGATCATGTAGGTACCCCAAGAGGATGTGATGTTACCACCACCAAGTGATGTACCAACAATTTGACGGATAGAACAAGTGGTCATTGTATCGTCAACATCCATGAGTACCGCATCGGTATTTTTCGGATAGTTAAGCTCCTGGAATATACGGTGCCCTAAGAAATCAGGAGACCACATTGCTACCGCTAAGATTGCAAAAGGTAACGAAGCGATGAAATGCTCTAGATTCGGTAAACCAAGCATCCAGCCTTCAGTTGTACTTCCCCACCAGTAAACAGGACTCAGATGCGGAAGACCCATTTCAGTTTCAAAAGTAAGGTTGAACCCTGCTCCCAGTGCAAGGGCGATAATTAAACCGGTAATAGCACAAGCAGGAATCGCCAGCCAGCGTTTGTTAATACGCGCAAGGAATGCGTAAAGAATGATGTTTACGGCCAGTACGGCTAAACCAACATAGCCCATGCTGCCAGCTGCAACATCAGCAGATTCAAGCCCGGTTGCCCAAGATTGAATCTGTCCTATTTGGCTGAATGCGCCGGTAAAACCCAGGAACACTAATAAACCACCGGCAACTCCTTCACTGGTTAAATTAACCAGTTTAGATCCGCCTTTAAGGTAACTGAGCAGCAGCCCGAATACACCAAGTAGAATTGCAAGTGCAAGCGGGTGTGCACCGGCCAGGGCAATTGCGCCTATCAATGGAATCATCGGACCATGATTACCCGCGAGGTTTGCACGGGGATTAACAAATCCAGATGCGATAACGCAGAAAAGTAATGCAGGAATAAGCATTTCTACCCGTGCTACTTCGATGGCAAATTCTTTACCCAGATTAATATGATCCCAACGCAGGGATAATCCTTCTGCCCAAGATGACATAACCGCCGAGTACATTGCAATAATACCGATTGTACCTGCGATAGCCGGTACCAGATCTTCCCATTCAAAACGGAAGTCACGACCTGGTAGATTTAATGCCCAGCGGCGTGGTTTCATGATTTGCAGTTCATGATCCAGGTAATCCGAGCGGCTTGCAAATTCACTTGCTGGCCTGTGTAATTCACTATAGCTCTTGTCTTTATTCTCTTCCGACATTCGATTGTTACTCCGTTACTATTAGTAAGCGTTAGTTAAAATTAAAATGAATAGGGTTAACAGGTTTAATTAGTAAATGAGAAAATACAGACGACTAATCAGCCTATTGGATGTGTTGCGTAGCTTATATAAAGGATTAAAAATCTGATTGATCTGGATCAGAATAGTGACAATTCTGAAATAAAATTACTAATATTTTATTTAAATTGATGTGATCCAGGCCATAAAAAAACACCCTTCAAAAGCAATGTTGTCTGTATTTTAAGCGCTAAAGTTAAAATTTGACCGCATTGAAACAGTTTAATACCAATTCCGTTAATTAGATGATCTATTTAGGCGTAGGAAAAATGGATGAAAGCAAGGCATTGATTGCAGTAACTAGTTGTTCTAATTACACAAAATCGTATGGAACGATTTTGAACAGCTTTAGCTGGCCACAA
>NZ_JBFGZY010000036.1:0-27555 GCF_041586535.1 Psychromonas sp.
GAAGCACAATCCAGTGCCGGGTTGAGAGTCAATGTGATAATTTTTGCCATGTAACCAATCCTTTCTAAAATTGAGTAAGCATAACGCGTTCTAAATAAGTCGTTATCACAATATAATGTGCTTTATCCCGGCCAACAAGCTTAATCAACTGCTTTTTAGATGCGCGGCATAGATGTGTTTTAACATCAGGTGCTGAAGGGGAAATAAGGGGCTTGAGCTTTTATGTGCCCCTGAAGATAAACAAATATTGATTGTTCCTTTGCTATCACAGCTTTGTTAACCCTGCCTTAACCTACTCCCCTTTATGCTTGTCAGGTTTATACTAGGAGGCAGGCAGATGGTTTATTCCGGTCAGTTCAAAATTACCCTTATTTCTTTAGCGCTGCTCGGCATTGCCGGCTGCAGTTCAGGCAGCGGCAAGCAGTTTCAGCAGGCGGCTGAAGCGGCAAAAGCAGAGCAGCAAAACTGGCAATATACGCAGTCAGATGCCGTGCAGGTAAAGCAGATAACCGACCTGCTGGCGATTCCGCAGCTCACCTCTCTGATAGAGTCGGCGCTGCTGCAGAATCCCGGGCTGCAGCAAAGTGCAATGGCACTGCAGATCGCCTATGCGCAGCGTGGTGTGACCGCCAGTGATCGTATCCCCCAGCTTTCCGCAGGTTTCACTGCCAGCAATGAAGAGGACAGTGACAGCAGCTACCAAGGAGAGTTGAGCGTCAGCTGGGAGTTGGATTTGTGGCATAAAATAGCTGACGGAATCTCTGCGCTAGAGATGGACAGCGCCAGCACAGCAGCAACCTATCAGGGTGCGCGGGATTTGCTGGCGGCGAACATTATGCGCTCCTGGTTGGAAATTAATCTGCAGCAGCAGCTGATCGGCATTGAAGAGCAGCGCCTGCAGGTACTGGAAAATAACGAAATAATTATTCGCGAGCGCTATCGCTCCGGACTTGGGGAGTTAGAGGAGCTGGATACGGCGAGCAGCAGCAGCGCATCAACCCGTGCAACACTTGCCGACTACCGGGAACAGTTAGCACAAAGCAAGCGCACCTTGTGGCAACTGGTCGGAGTAAGCAGGCAGGCGACAGAGCTGCAGGTCGGAAGCTCATTTCCTGATGTGTTAGAGCCGCTGGCCGGTTTACCCGAGCAGGATTTAGGGCGTCGCCCGGATCTGCAGAGCGCCTATTACAACATTGTGGCCCAGCAGTACCGCACAGACGTCGCCTACAAAGCATTGCTGCCTTCGATTGATCTCTCCGCATCGTTAACTGATCTTGCTTCATCACCAACTGACGCGCTGTTTACCAGTCCGGCATGGGGTCTGCTCGGGCAGCTTACGGCACCCATCTTTCAGGGCGGAGAATTACGTTCACAAATAGAGATAGCGGAATTGACTACCGAGCAGACTTACTGGGCATACCAGGAGACCCTATTAAATGCGGTCAATGAAGTTGAAAATTATCTCGGTCAGGAGCGCTCTCTGGAGAAGCAGGAGCAGCACCTGGATGATGCACTGAGCAGTGCGCAGCGAAGTTTTTCCAACTACCAGACCAAGTACCGCCAGGGGCTGGTGGACATTCTGGATCTTTTATCTGTGCAGCAGCAGACCTTCGATCTGCAGTCCCAGTTGACCGAAACAACTTATAACCGATTAATAAACCGAATTGATTTAGGCCTGGCACTAGGCCTGGGAGTATCGTCATGAAACTTAAAAGAATGCCAATCCTTGTCACATTAGTCTCCGTAGCCTGTCTCGCTGGCGCTGTTACTTATAATAGCGCGCAGATTAAGGCTGCTCATGACCAGCCCGCACAGAAAATATCCGAGCAGGTACAGGCTGAAATGCGCACTTCTCAGGCGCCTAGCGTGGTGGTGCTTGAGGTGCATAGCGGCTCCTACCGGGCAATCGTTAAAGGTTATGGCGAAGCCCTGCCGCGTTACGCAATGACCTTTACTGCGGAAATAAGCGGTAAAGTTGAGCAATTGATGCCGGATTTTGCAACGGGTAATCTGGTTAAAAAAGGCGATATTCTGGCACAACTTGAAAATACCTCCTATCAGCAGGCCGTTGCTCAGGCCAAATCTGATTTGGCTCAGGCTAAGCTGGATCTGCTTGAAGAGCAGAGAACCGCCGATCAGGCGCGTTTAGAGTGGCAACACTCAGGTATGAGCGGAGAGCCTGACTCACCGCTGGTGCTGCATGAGCCGCAATTGGCCGCACAGAAAGCGGCCCTGGAAAATGCCCAATACAGTCTGAAAAAAGCGCAGCAGGATCTTGACAAGACAGTGATAAAAGCACCTTTTGATGCGCTTGTTGTAGAGCAAAATATTCAGCCGGGAAGTTATCTGCAGGCAGGCAGCTCTGTGGCCCAGCTGTACAGTACGGATCGCGTTGAAATTGAGATCCCCTTATCTGCAAAGCAGTGGGCAAACCTGCCGAAAATCACCAATAAAGAACTGCTGCAAACAGAGGCGGATAAATGGCCGGTAACCTTATACAGCGAAGATGGCGGCAGCAGCTGGGAAGGGTATGTGACGCGGATCGAGCAGCATCTTGATGCCACATCCCGGCAGCGTTCTCTGATTGTTGCCGTGGATCGTCCTTTTGACCCGGAGATTGGACTTTTTCCCGGCACATTTGTGCAGGCGCATATTGAAGGTGCGCAGCTGACTAATACCTGGGAGTTACCTGCTTCTGCGATTTCGCAGCAGGGCGAACTGTGGTTCATTACTGAAGGTAACCAGCTGAATAAAGTTGCCGCAAATAAAGTCTTTGAAAAGGCCGGTTCAGTTTACGTTACGCCAATAGCTGCGCTTACTTCAGCCAAAATAATCAAAAGGCCGTTAAGCAGTTATGTGGTCGGGATGCTTGTCGCACCTAAGGTTGAAGGGTAAACACTATGCACAATGCAAAATCAGATTTTAATGAAGGGGTGATCGGCTGGTTTACGCGCAACTCCGTTGCTGCCAATTTACTGTTAATCACGATTATCGTGCTGGGCATTTTTTCCCTCAATGAGCTGCGCAAAGAAGCCTTTCCCAGCCTGGCTCCTGACCGGGTGACGATTTCACTGAGTTATGACAGTGGTGATCCGCAGCAGGCGGAAGAGGGGATTGCGATAAAGATAGAAGAGGCGCTGGAAAGCGTTGCCGGAATCGATACCATCACTTCTACTTCTAATGCCAGCGGCAGTACAGTGGTCGTTGAAAAAGTAAATGATTACCCTCTGGATACGCTTTTTAGCGATATCAAAACCAAGGTCGATGCGATTAATGATTTCCCTTCAGAGGCGGACAACCCGGTTATAGAAAAAGCAACCCGCCAGGATCATGCCATCTGGGTGCAGCTCTACGGTGATGCGGACAGGGCAACCTTTCAGGAGCTGGCTGAAAAGCTGAAATCAGATCTGCTCACTAAACCGGCAATTCGCGATCTGGAGATCAAGGCCAAAGCAGATCCTATGATTGCAGTGGAGCTGGATGAAGCGAAGCTGCAGGCGTACGGCCTGACCTTGTCGAATGTTTCTGATGCAATTAATGCGGAGTCTTCCAGTTCAATAACAACCAGTCTGCGCAATGGTGAAAAAGCGGTGCGTCTGAAAGTGGCGCAACAGGCTTATCAGCAGCAGGAGTTTGCCCATATCCGCGTGCTGACCCTGGCTGATGGTACCAATATCTATCTGGGTGATATTGCCAACGTTCAGGAAACATTCGAGGATGATACTTTTACTTTCTCACGCTATAACCAGCAAAGCGGGATGGCGATTGAGATTGTGATGGATGAATATGGAGACATTACAAAAATCGTCGATCAGGCCAATCAGGTGGTTGATGCATGGAATGCCAGTAATTATCTGCCGGAAAATGTCAAACTGACCACCTGGTATGATTCAAGCTCCATTATCAAGGAGCGTTTGAGCCTGCTGATGAACAATGCCCTCTCCGGTATTGCGTTAGTTTTCATTATCCTGGCGCTTTTTCTGAATATAAGGGTTGCCTTCTGGGTTGCAGCCGGTTTGCCCTTTGTATTTTTCGGTACCCTCTATTTTATGACCGACAGTTATGCCGGCTTAACCATCAATGAGATGACCACCTTTGGTTTTATTATGGCGTTAGGGATAGTGGTTGATGATGCCGTCGTGGTGGGGGAGAGTATCTACTCAACACGGCGGGAAGATGGTGATAGCGTCAGCAATACCATCCGAGGTACACTGAAAGTCGCGGTACCGACAATCTTCGGCGTACTGACCACAGTTGCAGCTTTTGTCGCGGTTGCCAATATACAGGGGCGATTGGGCGAAATTTATGCACAGTTTGCGACAGTTGTAATGATCTGCCTGCTGCTTTCTGTGGTTGAATCCAAGCTTATTCTGCCTTGTCACCTTGCCCATCTTAATACTCACCGCAAGCCAGGAAAAGGGATCTGGTCGCGTATTCAGCATGGCGCCGACGCGGGGCTGCAATGGTTCAGCCATAAGATTTATCGCAGGGCGATAAGCCTGGCATTGCAATACCGTTATGCCGTACTGATCCTGTTTATTGCAATGTTTGTACTGGTTGCCGGCATGCCGCTGACCGGTCAGGTTCGGGTGTCGTTTTTCCCGGATATTGACGGTGATACCGTACGTGGTGAAATCTCCATGTATGATGATGCCAGCTTCGGACAGACCCAAAGCAGCCTGCTCTGGCTGGAAAAGACTGCGCTTCAGGCCGATGCCAATCTGATCCGCAAGTATGGGGAAACAGAGAGTGAAATCCTCAGTTTACAGCTGACCGCGGAAAGCGATAGCGGGGGGGACCTGGCGATTGAACTGGATAGTGACAGTGTTTACCAATCGACTGAACTTATCAGAGAGTGGCGAAAACTGGCGGGGACACCTGAAGGGGTGAAAAAACTCGATATCCAGGCAAAAAAATCGATGGGTGATAACTTTAAGGCTGAAATAAAAGCCTGGGACAGCGAAACCGTGTTTGCTGCGGGTGAAGCGATGAAGGCGAAGCTACAGAGCATCAAAGGGGTCAGCGGGATAGATGATAATATGAGCCCCGGAGAGCCGCAGTATCGTTTTGAACTGACCGAGCAGGGACGGGCATTGGGTATTGAAACCTCCGGTTTGGCCTCGCAGATTTTGCGCTCATTCGGCGGTGCAACGGTGCAGAGCTTCCAGAGAGATAAAGATGAAGTGAGTGTTAAAGTGCGTTATCCGCAAGAGCAGCGCCAGACACTGGCTGATATCATGGAGGCGCGTATCAGAACCTCAGATGGAACCGCAGTGCCTTTAAGCAGTGTTGCCAAGGTGTATAGCGAATATCAGACATCACAGATCACCCGTATCGATAATTTACGGGCTGTCTATGTGACCGCAAGCGTCGATAAAGAGGTGATCGCATCCAATGAGTTAGTGCAGCTGATTCGCAGCGAACTGTTACCTGATTTAATGGCGCAGTATTCCAATCTGCAGATCGATTTTGGCGGTGAGGCTGCACGTCAGGAGGAAACAACCAGTTCGATGGGCAGTATGTTTATGCTGGCAATGATTGCTATCTATGCCCTGCTGGCAATACCCTTAAGATCTTATGTTCAGCCGGTGCTGATCATGATGGCGATCCCTTTTGGTATTGTCGGCGCTATCCTGGGGCATCTGCTTAACGATCTGACCATCAGTATTCTCTCCTTAAATGGTGTTCTGGCACTAAGCGGCGTGGTGGTAAATGACAGTTTGTTACTGGTTTCCCGTTTTAACGAACTGGTCAGAGAAAAGAAAATGGCGGTTAAAGATGCGATATTTGCAGCCTGCACTGGGCGCTTAAGGGCGGTATTGCTGACCTCGTTCACTACTTTTGCCGGATTGGTCCCCTTGCTCAGCGAAACATCGGTGCAGGCGCAGTTTTTGATTCCGGCTGCTGCATCACTGGGTTACGGAATACTCTTTGCCACCCTGATTACGCTGGTACTGATTCCGTCGCTGTTGCTGATTCACCATGAAATAAGTACGATCTGTGTTAACGTTATAAATAAGTTTACTCCGCAAAAAGAGGCATTAACCGAGTGTTAAATTTACTGCTAGTTGAGGATGATATCGATCTGGCGACGGCTGTTATCGATTATCTGGAATTAGAGGAGATCCAGTGTGATCATGCAGCCAATGGTTTGGTCGGGCTCAACCTGATTGAAAAAAACAGCTACCATGCCATTGTTCTGGATCTCAATCTGCCTAAAATGAGCGGCTTAACTGTCTGTGAAACCATGCGCAATAAAGGCATAGATACACCGGTATTGATGTTAACCGCAATGGATACCCTGCAGGATAAAATTACCGGCTTTGACAAAGGAGCCGATGATTATCTGGTCAAGCCTTTCGCCATGCAGGAGCTGATTGTGCGCGTGCAGGCGCTGGCGCGCCGCCGCAGCGGTCAGGTAAACCGTCTTTCTCTGCTGGATCTTGAGTTGGATCTGCAAAAAAAACAGGCTTACCGTAATAAACGCCCCCTCAAACTCTCTCCTATGGCGCTGAAAATATTAGAGGTGCTGATGCGTGAAAGCCCCAATCCGGTATCAAGGGAGACGCTTATTCAAAGCGTCTGGGGAGATGAACAGCCTGATAGCAACAGCTTGAAGGTGCATATTTATAATCTGCGTAAACAGGTGGATGGCGGTGACGTCACTACATTACTGCAGACCATTTCCGGTTACGGATTTGCCCTTAAAGCGGCAGAATGAGGGGTTTATGAAGATCAGACTGAGTATCCGCTACTATTTTCTAGCAGCTATGCTGTTATTAGGCTCCTGCATAGTGATCGCATTTTCAGTGCTCACTGCGAATTACTTCACTGCTGGGCGTGATTCGGTGCTTCATGGCATGATGGTTCGAATGGCGGAAACAGCAGGAGTAAGTGACGGGCATCCCGCAGAGGTGATCGGATTTCAAATCTCCAGTCGCTGGCAGGACTTATCCCCGGAAATTCAGCAGATGTTTGTAGTGCCTGCAAGCGTGCCTTTTCAGCTGGAAAAGAAAATCGATGACCCCTTTATTTTTGCGCCGCCTAAAGCCGGTTACTTTGTGATGCATGTTGTCAATGCAAAGGGAGAGAAGCGTTATGTCGCAAATATTTTTGACCATAATTTTCCGGCAAAGCTACCTAAAAAAGGTTTTCCCCATTTTGCCTGGATCGCCATTTTCGGGTTAGGTGCTATTGCCATCTTCTCATTGCTGCTGTTATTGATTATGCGGACTATTGCAGCGCCCGTCGAATCGCTGCGTCATTGGGCGCGTTCGTTAAATGAGAAAAACCTGCAGCAGTCACCGCCGGATTTTGGTTATAAGGAGTTGAATACACTCGCGCAAATTATCCATCGCAGTTTACATACAGTGCAGGAAAGCCTGGATCGCGAGCATGAATTTTTACGTTATGCCAGCCATGAATTACGTACACCCATCGCGGTGATCCGCACTAATGTGGAACTGCTGCGCAAGATAAATGAACGAGAGCAGATGAGCGGTAAGCAGAAAGCTGTTGTTGAACGTATTGAGCGGGCGGGTTTTACCATGAGTCACCTTACTGAAACATTGTTATGGCTTAGCCGAGATAATCAGATATCACCGGCACTGCGGACAATTCAGCTTAATCAGCTGGTGTTGAATTTAACCGAAGAGCTGCACTATTTACTGCAGGGAAAATCCGTAGAGGTGCAGGTAAAAACCTCCGATTGTGCGCTTGAGTTGCCGGAAACCGCCTGCCGTATTGTCTTAACCAACCTGATTCGTAACGCCTATCAGCACACCCAAAGCGGTCTGGTCTCCATTGTGCAGAATCAGCATCAGGTAAGTATACAAAACGTTAATAGCGACAGTGGCGAGGAGGGGAACAGCAGCAGTGAACTGGGTTTTGGGCTGGGGTTAAAGCTGACCGAGAAGCTGATCCGGCAATTCAACTGGCAATACCACAGTCAGGTAGAGCCGCAGGGGCATAAGGTTGAGGTTACTTTTAGCTGAGTAAAATTAATGCCTTGCGTGATTTCATAACATGCAGTGTAGTGTCACGAGTTTCGAGTTTCGAGTTTCGAGTTTCGAGTGGATCAGTTGGGACTTTTTTGTAGTTGAAAGGGCGAATAAAGGGGCTATTAAAATTATTACCTCCGGTTTTGCCGGAGGTAGGTTACTTATTGTATTATTGCTGCACTATCAGCTGAATGCCGGCCACGCAGCAAAGGGCTGCTTCTCAAAGATCATTTCCCCCTGATCATCCTGATGAATATTGATCCACGCCTGCCAGTTTTCATAATCGATATCCGGACAGTCCAGTCGGTAATGACTGCAGCGGCTTTCGGTACGCATAATCGAGGCTTTCAGCTTCATCTCCGCAGTGATAATCATATTTTCCGTTTCGTGGGCAAGACGCAGCTTGTGCAGATCATCGGCCATTAACATCGGGACATGATGCTCTTTCAGCTCTTCAACATAAGCAAGGGCGGCCTGCATCATACGCTCTTTTTTAATGTATAAAACAAAGTTCGGGATCATGATTCCCTGCAAAACCTGCGTTACCCACGCCGGGCTATAACCATGCTCACGTTGTAACGGTGCTAAGATCTCTTCCTTAACCTGTGCTAGTTTCTGCTCTGTTACTGTCACTAGATTAACGGTTTTACAGGCTTTAGCCGCGGCTTCACCTGCAAAGCTGCCTTGTACGCAGGAGCCGGCAGCCGAGCCGCCAATCTGCGTGTAGATACCACCGGACATATAGGAGCCAAGCGCATCACCGGCAGCATATAAGCCGGGAACAGTACTCAATCCGGTTTCGTCTATCGGCACAATACCTTCAGATTTATGGATTGCCATGCCGGCGGTCGAACCGCCTACCTGCTCGCCGCCCATCCCCGGAGGACCCTGATGGCCTTTTTTGCTGAATATGGATAATAGACCTCCCTGTTGAGGTGGTGGCGGCATATCCGTCATTCGAAATGCCGGTGGGGTGTAAGGGCCACCAGAGCTTTCCGGTGCTGCGCTTTCTCCCGGTTTTTGGCCTTGCGGTGGGCCCATAATGACCGGGGCACCGGTGGTATAGGCCTGGTAGTTCATGTCCACGCCAAGGTGGTGGTTGACCTGTGTTGAAGTGGTCGAGGGTTTCTCTTCAATCTGCCCATGCCAGTTATCGTAGCAGGAACCTGAGTTGACTGCAGATCCCGGATGACCGTCATTCCACTCCTTACCCGTGACCTTAGCACCAATCTTATAGGCCATAATGGTGCCGTCATGGGTCAGGTCGCATACCGGGAATCCGCTCGGTTTAAAACCACCGGAACCGGTACAAAGGACAACAGTTTTAGCTTTAAAATGGATCACCTTGTTTTCATTCAGACTGAAACCGGAAGCTCCGACAACCCGGCCTTTTTCTTTTAACAGATGGGTTACCATAACCCGTTCGACCAGCGGAATATTGCGCTCTTCTATCGGCTTCATAAAGCTGTTGCGGCATAAAGCGGAGTCAAAAAATCCCCATGATTTTAGCTCCTGCACCCGATCATAGGAGTGCTCGGCCAATTGACGGGTAAATACCGGGTTATTGGTGCCGATGGCCGATTCTGAAACCTTGGCAACAAACTCATCGATGCTCATCGATGCAGTATTGGGATCATAGCTGAATACTCCTTTGGCAAAAGGTGTTAACCCGGATCTGCCCAGGCTGCCTTTGCTGACCATCATCACTTTAGCACCGGCATCGTGCGCTTTGACAGCGGCAAACAGCCCGGCAAAACCGCCACCGATAACCAGTACATCGGTTTCCTGATGTTCAACGTTAAACTCTTTACTTTTAATTTTTGCTTTGTTTTCGCTTGGTGCTGCGCTTAAAGACATAGAGCCGGCGAGTGCTGATGCACCGATAATACCACCGGCAATCCCGATAAATTGGCGACGGGAGAGGTTCATTTTTTCTGTCATCTGTTTTATCTCCATGAAACCATCACAGGGATGGTTTTTTCCGGGTTAATAGTGATCGCGTCGACCGGGCAATATAAGCGGCATAAATGGCAAATTTGGCAATCTTCCGGATACGCGATAAATGCTCTGCTTTTCTGCTGATCAAATTGAATCACATCGGTGGGACAGCTTTCCACGCAGGCTTTACAACCGATACAGCCGGCAATTTCATGAATGGCCATGGTATTGTTCCTTCTAAAAAATTTGTTAAAACGACAATTGTTCGTAATGAATATTTGAATTATTTATTCTTAGCTCCTGCAGGCTTTTTCTGACCGCAGCGATCATCGGTTTAGGACCACATAGATAAACAGCCCATTGCTCAGACTGGCTCAGGTCGATATTATTTTCGATGCATTGTTTATCGATAACGCCTGTGTAAATGTCATTTTGATCAGTTTCTTCCTGACACACGAGCTGCAGTTTAAAGTCAGCCATCTGCTGCTCGAAAGCCTTTAGAGCATCGAGTAAGACCATTTGATCTAAACGATTATTGCCATAAATAAAGCGCACCGGGCGGGTTTCATTTTTTGCGGCCAGGCCGCGTAACAGACTTAGCATCGGGCCGAGTCCGGCGCCGCCGGCAATCAATGTGATGCCAGTTGCTTTATTACTGTCATTGAGGCTCATACTGCCGTAAGGCCCGTCAATATAAACCTGTTGTCCGGGGATTAAGTCACCAAGACTTGAGGTGTAATCACCAAGCTCTCTGATAATAAATGAAACTTGCGGCAGGTCATCTCTGCAGGATGCAATGGAAAACGGGTGTTCACTGACACCATGGAGTGACTTGCTGGTATTCAGCCAGATAAATTGTCCTGGTTCAAAATAGAAGGAATCGCCTATCTGCTTTTCTACCGTGACTTGCCAATCACTGCTGCTGACACGCGTGACATCGTTAAGGGTAAAAGGCTGGCGCTTGAGTCGGGTTGGTTTAACCAGATAATTGTAGGCAACCATTGCCAGAGAAAAGGAACACAGCGCCCACCAAAGCAAGTTGAAGTTTGATTGAAATTGTCCGTGACTGCCGACCGAGGTGACATGTAACGTGGCAAAAACGGCAATAGCGACAAACCCCAGCAGATGCCCTAAACGCCAGGTCTCATAACTGATTGGAAGCTTGTCTTTATAGATAGAAAGCATTACCCAGAGGATCATTGCCACCCATGCAATAATGCCGGTCAGCATCTGCGGTGCGGTAATCACATCAATTAAGCTGGTCATGCCATCAGCAAAAGAGACCAAAAAGCGCGGAGCAAGAATAAGAACAGGGTGAACAAGGAAGACAATACCTAACCATTTGCCAATTTTTTTATGGCGGGCAATACTCCAGTCAATATTCGAAAATAAAGAAAGTTGTTTAAGCCGGCTGGCAAGTGGAAACTGAATAAAAAAAGCCATCATGGCAAGCATATTAACAACGGTTAATATTGTGGCGTAAACAGTTTTAGAATCCATATCTAACATTTGTGCAGCACAAAAGGGAATGAATAATAAAATGAGATAGCCAAGGGATAGTTTAGGTTTTTTTCCTAACAGAAAGCGTAATTTAGCTTTTTGTTTGGAAGTGCTTACTGTCTGAGTAGTCATCTTTAACTCCAGGGCGATTGCAGTAATAAGAAATTAACCACAACAATAACAGGGGCGGGGTTAAGAGAGGGTTAATGACTGTAAATCGGCATTTTCTGCTTCACTCTGATATTTTGAGCAAATTTACAATGCCTTTAACCTCCTTAATTTTTCCACATTTTCTCCATAAAAAGTGTTGTTCAATTATCTATAATTAAAGCTACAAATACACTTACCCAAAACAAGGTTGTTTAGTTTTTAAGGAAAGTTAATGAAACGTATTAATTTAATTATTCCGGTTACTTTTACTCTGCTGACTCTGCTGTGGTTTTCAGCTGAAAACTTCGATAAGCTCACTTGGTCTTATTTTTCTATTAGAAGCTTTGTCGTGCAGTACAGCGGTATTTTAGCTATTTCGGCAATGAGTATCGCCATGATCCTGGCATTACGATTGCGCCCTGTTGAAAGATTTACCAGAGGGTTAGACAAGTCATACCGGTTACATAAATGGCTGGGTATTTGTTGCTTAGTCGTGGCCACCATCCATTGGTTTTGGGCCAAGGGCAGCAAATATATGGTCTCTCTCGGTCTATTGGAAAAACCAGGCAGAAGTGGCAATGCAATTGGCAGCGGTCTTGGTAATGGGCCTGGAAATGGTGCAGGAGCCGGACTGGGTGACGGTGCAGGCAGAGGTACAGCGGATTTAACAACCATTGAAGGCATGTTTACCAGCCTGCGCCATTTTGCTGAATCAGTAGGTGAGTGGGGATTTTATTTGCTGGTGGCACTGATTATTATCGCATTGCTAAAAACCATCCGTTATTCCAGCTTTTTAAATACACATAAAATTATGTCGGTGGTGTATTTATTGCTCGTCTTCCACAGCATTATATTAATCGATTTTGCTTACTGGCAAGTGCCTATCGGCTGGGTTGTGGCTGGGTTGATTGCAGTCGGCTCCTGGGCCGCGATTTACAGTCTTGCGGGCAGAATAGGCAGTAAAAATAAGGTGCGGGGAAAAATAGAAGCATTTCATTTATATGAAAATAACCGGGTTTTAGATATTACCATTAATACTCAACAAGCCTGGCAGGGACATAATCCCGGGCAGTTTGCTTTTGTGCAGTTCAAAGGTGAGGAAGCGCATCCTTTTACTATCGCTTCGGTTAATAATAACAGCGGACGTATCCGTTTTCAGGTTAAAGGGATCGGTGATTTTACAAATAACCTTAATCATAATTTAAAGATCAATGATGACGTAATAGTGGAAGGCCCTTACGGATATTTCAACTTCAAATCGACAACTGAGCGTCAGATTTGGGTGGCGGGGGGGATAGGCATTGCTGCATTTACCGCTCAACTGCAGAGCCTGGCTGAAAACCCGCGGTCAAAAGAAGTGGATCTGTTTTATTGTACCCAATGCCCTGACAGTGAGTTTATTGAGCATATTAAAACACTCGCTAAGCAGGCGAATATAAAGTTACATGTCATCGATACGAATGTGGATGGTTTTTTAACTGCGCAGCATATTTGCGACAGGGTAAGCCGCTGGGAGAAGTCAGATATCTGGTTTTGCGGTCCGAGCAATTTTGCAAAGAATCTGCAGAATAGTTTTGCCCGGTTGGGGTTAAAAGCTAATAACTTCCATAATGAGTTATTTGAGATGCGCTAAGCGATAACAACTACGCCAATCTTTGATTGGCGCATCTTGCTGTTATCTTTTGCCTATTGAGCCAATGATAATTTCGGTGCGCTGTTCATATTAGCGGTGTTTTTCTCAGACCACAGGGTCATAAAATCCGAGGTTAATTTTTGTTCAATAGCCAGTGCTTTATCCGTTGGGCAAAATATTGTAAAACGTACTTGAATGTGGCCGAGCTCCGATGTTGAAACTTGGATATGCGGTTCAGGTCCTGCAATTTTGACTTCCAGACGGTTTTCAATGAGGTGGTTGTAACGCACAGCAACCTCATTAAAGTCAGAGCAGTATTGGTTAGCATTTTCATACAGCGCATCAATGAACTCAAAAGGATTGACATTGCCTTCACGTACAATGGTAAAGTGATGCATGGCATATCTTTTAAGAAAGTTTAGATTTTTTATGGCGGCTGTTATCAATTGGCTGTTCGGCAGGTACAAGGTTTTGCCCGTGTATTGATAGTCTTCAATATTCACTTCCAACAGGGTTAATTTAGCCCAGTCCGTTGAATGCACTTCGCCGTAATATTTGCCGACTTGTATCCAGTCGCCAATACGGAAAGGGCGACTGGAAAGAATGTATACGAAGCCAATGAAGCATTGGATAAACTCTCTGGTTGCCAGCACGATAGCAACAATAAATGCCGCAATAGAAAAAGCAAATTTCTGAATTTCTACAGACCAGACATTAAAAATAATGATGATCACTGCGATGGTGAAAATATTGTTAGCCATGTTGACTCTTAAGCGTTTGTTCTGGTTGAATTTTCGCTTGATCAGCTTGACTATCAATAACTTAATAAGAACAACAGCACCGATTAAGGCTGCGGTAAATAAGATTTTATTCTCAATTAAGTACTCAAATAACATAACGTTCATAAAAATATTTTTTAATCTTTAACCACTGAAAAAATAATATTGAGAGCTCACCTTCTGCATTCTCCGGTGCCCAATACCCACATCATTACCATTAAATTTAGCGATAATATTTGAAACACGGATTTTATCATAACAATAAGGGTTTGTTTGCATTAGATTACGGTATAAACAAAAACGGCTGATTTTTCAAATATCAGAATTGAAATTATCTATCCTCAGGGAGTTATGGGTATAATAGTTAGACTGGCTTTCGCAAATGCTATATTTGCCTGATTTACCAGACGTCAAATAATTATTGGATTTTCTATGAAGCATCAACAAGCGGTTTATTTACAGGAGATGGGGATCACCCGCTGGCAAGTGCGTAAACCTGAGTTATTCCTTCACGCGCCAAATGCCGGTGGCGTTGATTTAAGCCATTATTCTCTTCTGCTGATTGCTTGTGAAAATGATTTTTCCCATCCTCTTCTGGCTAATATATTAACGGCCTTTCACTTTAAACCAAGTGACGTATATTGCTGCTCAATGGCCCGGTTTGAAAATCAGCAGGGCCCTTTACCTGATTTTATCTGGTCAACCCTGGGGAAAATTGATCAGCCTCGTGGGCATAAGTTAATAACCTCTCCCGCCATAACAAGCCTGGTTGATGATGCTCAGGCCAAAAAAGCATTATGGCGGCAGTTTTGTGCGCTTAATCAGTGAGTGTTAAAGATAGGTTATGATAAAAACCGCCTCAATAAAAAACAATATGGAAAGCCGCATGCCTGTGCAGTTAATTGAAAAAGAAAAGATACAAATAGTACCAATGGGACTTGCTGATATAGCAAGCGTTTTGCAACTGGAAATACGCTGCCATAGCCATCCGTGGTCAGAAAAGATATTTTTAAGTAACTTTGGCAAGCGTTATTTTAATCATCTGCTGTTAATTGAAAATCAAGTATTGGGTTATTTTGTTGCCAGCTCGGTTGCCGGTGAGGTGACCTTAATGAACCTCGCGATTGCACCGGAAATGCAGGGGCAGGGGCTGGGGGCGAGGTTGTTAACCTTTTTACAGGATTATTCGCGGACTAACAATGAAGAGCAGATCTGGCTGGAGGTGCGCGCTTCTAATATTAATGCGCTAACGCTTTATCATAAATTGGGTTTTGTTGAGGTGGATAGACGTAAAGATTATTATCCCAGTGAAAATGGCCGGGAAGATGCGCTTATTATGTGTTGTTACCTGTAAAACCATCGCGCGCTACTATCTGTTCAACCTTGCTGGTTAAAATCAATAAAAACAGCGTTGTTTTCAATCCCAATAGTGAGTTGTTGGCCAACCGGACGCCTTGTTCTTATTCATTTTTCCTATGCAATTTTTGTCCATTTATTTAAATATTCATTCACTTTGAAGAACGAGAAATAGATTATGATTTCAAAAAATCAGTTAAAACTTATCCATGCACTTGAGCAAAAAAAACAACGTAAAAAGCATGGTTTGTTTTTAGTTCAGGGTGAAAAAAATGTGGGAGAATTATTTGACTCATCTTTTTCCATTAAACAACTTTTTGCGACCAGCCACTATATCAATAAAAACAGCAGGGTGCTGGCAGAGCAAGGGCTTGTGGCTATTACCGTTGAGGCAACGGAAGAAGAGCTGAAAAAAGCGGGTACGTTAGTATCCAATAACAGCGTGCTTGCGGTGGCTGAATGCCAAACGATGCCAGTTCCGCAAATCCAAAGCAATGAGCTGATACTGGTACTGGATCAGGTTGGTGATCCCGGCAATTTAGGGACTATTATTCGCGTTGCAGACTGGTACGGAATCAAACATATCATCTGCAGTCCGGACTGCGCTGATTTTTATAATCCCAAAGTGATTGCTGCCAGTATGGGGTCATTTGCACGAATCCAGGTGAGTCATACGGATTTATCTGAATATTTAAGTAAGCAGTCTGCGCCGGTTTACGGGGCTTTCCTGGAAGGGGAAAACATCCATAAAGCGCCTTTAAGCAAGAGCGGCTATATCGTTATGGGCAGTGAATCTCATGGTATTTCTCTTGAGGTTGCAAAGTTTATAACAGATAAAATAACTATCCCGAACTTTGGACAAGCTGAATCACTTAATGTGGCGATGGCGACGGGAATTATTCTGGATAATTTTAAACGCTGATGGCTGATTATGAGTGGAAGTACCTATCTCGCTGATAATTTTAGATGATCTTTAATTCTCCTGTGCACTTTTTGCATAAATATTTGGCCCCTTTTAAAATTTTATTATGACGTCTTATGCTCAGCAGGTGGCGGGTACAATCACATTGGTAGGCAAATTGTCTGCCGATGACATCTTTAATATCCAATGCATGAGTAGTCAGTGCCGGGCAATTGAATACTGCCTGCATCACATATTGCCACTCTTTTCCATGCGGGCGAACTTTTCCATATTGCTGGTAAACTATCAAATGGGCGACTTCATGAGCCACAACCTGCTCAATAAAGGTTTCTCTGTTTTGCGCGTATAGGATCGGGTTGAATTTTATTATATTACGCTGCAGATGCGCCGTGCCCGCACTTTTTCCCCGTTGGTTAAACAGGTAAGCGGGGCGCTGAAAAGGGCGATCAAAAAAGCACTCGGCCAAAAGGAAACAATCTTCACCTTTAACTTCGAGTGCTTTTTTATCTTGATAACTGAGCATCTGCTGCTTTAATTACAAATTAAAACGCAGCGGCTTTAAGATCTTCAACTTTATCTAATGCTTCCCATGGGAACTCTTCACGACCAAAGTGCCCATAAGCTGCCGTTTTTTGATAAATTGGCTGAATCAGATCCAGCATTTCGATAAGTCCGTACGGACGAAGGTCAAAATGCTCACGTACCAATTTGATAATTAAATCTTTTTTCACTTTTTCTGTGCCGAAGGTTTCAACGCTGATTGATGTTGGCTCAGCCACACCGATAGCATAAGAAACTTGGATCTCACAACGATCCGCAAGCCCGGCTGCGACAATATTTTTTGCAACATAACGCGCTGCATATGCCGCACTACGGTCAACTTTTGATGGATCTTTACCTGAGAAAGCACCGCCGCCATGGCGCGCCGTACCGCCATAGGTATCAACAATAATTTTACGGCCGGTAAGACCGCAATCACCTACCGGACCACCGATTACAAAACGGCCGGTCGGGTTAATAAAGTACTTAGTCCGCGCTGTCAACAGCTCTGCCGGTAAGACAGGTTTAATGATCTCTTCCATTACCGCTTCAATCAGATCATCCTGCTGAATCTCTTCAGAGTGTTGTGTGGACAATACTACGGCATCAATACCGACAATTTTACCGTGATCATAAGCAAAGGTAACCTGGCTTTTAGCATCAGGACGTAACCACGGTAAAATTTTATGTTTACGTACCTTAGCCTGACGTTTTACCAGACGGTGTGCATAGGTAATTGGAGCCGGCATATACACATCGGTTTCATTGGTTGCATAACCAAACATTAATCCCTGGTCACCAGCACCTTGTTCACGCGGATCGCTTCGGTCCACACCCTGGTTAATATCGGGAGATTGTTTACCGACAACATTTAAAACGGCACAGGAATCAGCATCAAAGCCCATTTCTGAACTGGTGTAACCTATTTCACGCACGGTATTACGAGTGATCTCTTCGATATCAACCCAGGCATCAGTAGTTATTTCGCCGCCGACCATTACCATGCCGGTTTTTACATAGGTCTCACAAGCAACGCGTGCTTTTTTATCTTGTTTTAAAATTGCATCAAGTACCGCATCTGAAATTTGATCGGCGATTTTATCTGGATGACCTTCAGATACTGATTCTGAAGTAAATAAGTCACGTGACATGTGAGCTCCTAGCTGGTTACAAAGTGATAGTTTTGGATGTTTTTACATCTAGACGTCTATAATACATTTTTTTGCGATGGAAAACACCTTAATTATTTAATCTGCAGTGATTAACAGCCTATGAACCTATTTCCCCTTTTACAAAAGAGGGATTATTATTTATAAAATAAGTGAAAAACTTGATATACTTTTAGATTTTATTCTGTTGCTTCATTTTCCCATTTGAGTTGTATTGAATTATGCTATTTTTGTTTCGTTTAAAGGCGCTTTTTCTGGCGTTTATTACATTTATAAATAATCTTCCCCGAAAACATTTTTTCGCATTGATTCTATTATTTCTATTTTTGCTGGTCATTTCATTTATTCCTGTGCAGCCGCAAACCAAAAAAATAATTCAGCGCTCTCTGGAATTACCCAAACGTGTAATTACAACCGATGAGCGTGCATCGGCACAGCCTTTAGCTGCGGTAAAAGAGGAATACGCTAAAGTATTTCCTGATTTGTCAGGAAATCGCGAAGTTGAATTGGAAATTAAAGTTGGTGATACCCTAAGCGACATTTTTCAAAAAGAGAGTTTGTCAGCTGCCGCACTACAAACTTTATTGGAAGCTGATAGTGAATACCTGCGTTTAAGCCACCTGACCCCGGGACAAAGGCTTACTCTGCTGATTAGCCCGGATAATCAACTGCTCTCTTTAACCGTATTTCCAGATATTGCCAATACCTTAACCTATACCTTAAAAGAGGGGCAATATGAGGCATTTTTAGCAACAAAAGAGGGAAAATGGCGGCAAAGTTTATATCGGGGCCGTATCACAGGCAGTTTTTACAATAATGCTAAAGAAGCAGGCCTCTCGGCCGGGCAGATTAAACAAGTGTCTGCCGCGCTGCAGGATAAAATTGATTTTAGCCGGCAACTCCATCCCGGGGATACTTTCCAGGTACTGGTGACAAAACAATATATTGACGGCCAATATAGTTTTGAAAGTGAAGTGCTGGCTATTTTGATTAAAAGCCGGAATAAAAGCTATACCGCTTTCCTGCATGAAGATGGCCGCTATTACGATAAAGACAGGCAGGGGCTGAGCAAAGCTTATCGACGCTATCCACTCGATGGTAAGCGGCGTATCAGTTCCTCATTTAATAAAAATCGTCGCCATCCAATCACTAAAAGAGTCACTCCTCATAACGGTACTGATTTTGCGGTATCGACGGGAACAAAAGTTTATGCCGTCGGTGACGGTGTTGTGCTGCGGGCTGGCTACCATGCGGCGGCAGGTAACTACATTGTTATCAAACATGGGCGTAAATACACCACACGCTTCCTACATTTAAGTAAAATTCTGGTGCGCAAAGGACAACGGGTGGAAATGGGGGATTTAATTGCTAAAACGGGCAATACCGGTCGTTCAACCGGCCCTCACCTGCATTATGAATTTCATGTCAATAACCGTCCGGTTGATCCGATGAAAGTTGATCTGCCGCTTTCCACCGCTGTCGCCAAAAAAGAACAAAGTATTTTTGATAAAAGGCGGGATAGTTACCTGAAAGAGATGGGTAGCGAAGATATTGATATCGCGCTTAAGTGAGGGGTGGGTTTAACCAGACCAATAAGGCTGTCAGCTGGCAGCCTTATTGCTATCCCTCATTAGGGCATATCTCAATAGGGTTGTTTACGCTAGAGTATGGTGCAGGTGGACGATTTCCAGAAGCTTATCTTCCCGTTCAAACCGGGCTTCCATGATTTGCCCTAAATGCGAAAGATCGGTATCAAAATCAAGCAGGGCCTGATCACTTGCGCATTCAGCATACTTATCATTAAAATTTAGAGCGGTATCTGTCGTTGTGGTAATACGGGAATATAACTCCTGGGCAATCTTTAAATTGTTTTCCCCATCCAATTTGCACTGTGAAATTATCTGCTCGTAGACTTCAAAGTGACCGGTTGATGCGTAATCAAGCAGTAATTGGCAGAATCGAGTGATTTTTTCCTGCTCCGGTAAGCTGTGTTTGATCTTCTGATAAGGAGGTAAACCTGCAAGTTCGCAATATGCAACCACTAAGTTCTGACGCTGATCCAGCCAGTTATCAATAACTGTAAGTCTGCCGCCCCATTCTTCTTTTGCTTGTTCTAATTTGGTTAACATACTAATTCCCTCGTACGAGTAGACCAAAACGGTTAATTAAAAAGTAATGAAAATTACACTTAGCGTCAACATGAATTTGAATTTGTGGATAATCTTCCTGTATAACTGTGAAGTAGTCCCTATCCCCGCAGTTTGAGGCGTATTTAATAAGGAAATATGATGGAAAAAAAGCAAATTAATCCGCAAGAGAATGCCTGGTGGTTTATTATCGCTAAAGATCAAATAGTGTTGCAACCGCAGGGGAACTTTATTCCTTATGGCTGCCTTGATGATTTACCATTTCCTGATGGGGTCGCGGATAACGCGGTAAAAATTGCAGACTATCAGGCAAGTCCTTGTTATTTAGTTTTTTTACAGGAACAATCGGATGTTGGTCTGGGGGAATATTCTCCCTTACGCTTTCTCTTGGGAAGGGTTGATGATGGCTTATTTGATGTGGCGGGGCGCGCCTTTCAAGTTTCCCTGTTTTACGAAACGCACCAATATTGTGGAAAGTGCGGTAATGAAATGCATGTTATAAACTGGGAGACGGCAATGAAATGTTACCATTGCCAGCACCGGTGTTATCCGCGTATTTCCCCCTGCATTATTGTCGGCATCCGCAAAGAAAAGGAGATATTGCTGGCAATGCATCATCGTCATATGAAAAATAATAACCCTGTTTATACGGTGCTTGCCGGTTTTGTTGAAGCCGGGGAAACATTAGAGTCCTGCGTCGAACGTGAAGTCTATGAAGAATCCAGGATTAAGGTCAAAAATATTGAATATGTAACCAGTCAGCCATGGCCTTTCCCGCACTCTTTAATGATGGGCTTTCTGGCGGAATATGATTCGGGCAAAATTAAAATTGATAAAAATGAGCTTGCTGAAGCCGATTGGTATCATGTGGATAATTTACCGGTTCTGCCAAATCACGGTACACTGGCGAGAAAATTGATCAATAAAATGGTCGAACAATGCCGAGAATAAGATAAGAATTTATTTAGGTAATAAAAATACACTTAAAGGTGTTAGCATATTTGCCTTATTTTATGTTTAAAAAGTTGGGATAGAGAGAAGTATGACAGAATTACAAAATGATCGTTATATTCGCGCCTTATTAAAACAGGACGTGGATAAAACCCCGGTATGGATGATGCGCCAAGCGGGCAGGTATTTACCTGAATATAAAGCGACTCGTGCGCAGGCAGGGGATTTTATGTCCTTATGCCGTAATGCTGAGTTGGCTTGTGAAGTTACCTTACAGCCGCTGCGCCGCTTTGACCTTGATGCCGCTATTTTATTTTCTGATATTCTTACTATTCCTGACGCGATGGGGCTTGGTCTTTATTTTGAAGAAGGAGAAGGACCTAAGTTCAGTCGTCCGATAACTTGTCGCAAAGATGTTGAAAATTTAATTATGCCGGATCCCGAAGGCGAACTGCAGTATGTGATGAATGCCGTTCGCACGATACGCCGAGAGCTAAAGGGGTCTGTGCCCTTGATTGGTTTCTCTGGTAGTCCCTGGACGCTGGCGACCTATATGATTGAAGGCGGCAGCTCCAAGGCATTCACCAAGATTAAAAAAATGGCTTTTACGGATCCGCGCTTATTACATGCGCTGCTGGATAAACTCGCTGACTCCGTGATCGATTATTTAAATGCGCAGATTGCTGCCGGTGCGCAATCGGTAATGGTCTTTGATACCTGGGGCGGCGTTTTATCTCCGCGTGATTACAAAGATTTCTCATTACAGTATATGGGCAAAATTGTGGCCGGTTTACAGCGTACTTATGCGGGCAAAAAAATTCCCGTTACTTTGTTTACTAAAAACGGCGGTCAGTGGTTAGAAGCGATTGCAGATACTGGCTGTGACGCTATTGGACTGGACTGGACCATTGATATGGCCAGTGCAAAAGCGCGAGTCGGAGATCGCGTAGCCTTGCAGGGCAATATGGATCCGTCGATGTTATATGCGACACCTGAAAGGATCCGTGAAGAGGTGGCAACAATATTAAAAGGTTTTGGCAAGGGGAACGGGCATGTATTTAATCTTGGTCATGGCATTCATTTAGATGTGCCGCCTGAGAATGCGAAAGTATTTGTCGATGCGGTACACGAATTAAGTACCCCTTATCACCTCTAAGCGGCTGACTATACCTTTTTAAAACCACGCTGTTACGTGGTTTTTGCGGTTTTTGAAGTAAATTTTCCGTTAAATTTTTGTTGATTTTTTGTACATCCTGCGTATAAAGGTTAATGGATAAATAACGGAAGACCTTTAGATATGAAGTTATTTGCAGAAAATCAGCACCTTGCGGTGCGCCAGTTTACAATCTCGGATCTTGAGGATTTTATAAAGCTTGCGGGTAATGCCAAGACCATGAAATTTTGTCCTGCAGGTAAATTAAGCAGAAAACAAGCTGAAAGCATGTTTAACAATATCCTTAGTCATGCTCAGCGCAGCAGGTACAACCTGTGCGCAATCGCAGATAAGGAATCAAATAAAGTTATCGGTTTGGTGGGGCTGCAGGAGTGCTGTGTTGGAGATGATGTTGCCTTGAATTTTGTCTATAGAACGCTGCCGGAATACTTTGAAAACACTCCTGTCAAGTCATTATTTGCCCAATTTATCAGCTATCTTGTTGTTACCCATCAGCTTGCCGGGTTAGATGCGGTGATTGCCCGAAAAAATCAGCAGTCAGTCGCTCTGATGGAATCATTGAATTTTAAATTAATAGGCAAAGTTGTTTGCCGTGGCATAGATAGTTTTTTGTACCGCTACTCACCTCAGTAAGTAATCGTAAAGCCACTAACCCTCCTTTCATTTATACTTATTTTGTAATTATAACAACAGCTTAGTGTATGGGTAATTTACTTTTCTGTTTTTATACTGGTCCTGACTGCACTTTTCATTAATAGGGATAATGAGAAATTTACCTTTAAAAAGCCTTAGAATAGGGATCTTTTTATTCTTTTATTTAATAAAACAGCTCAAATTGCCATCGTTTTCGGGTAGAATGCCGGCCTTAGTTCTTTTTAAGTTGAAAAAACCAATTATTGGTTTTTGCTTATTGATTAATTAACCGAGGAATGTGTAAGACGATGGAAAATAGCCGACCGATTAAACGTGCGTTACTGAGTGTTTCAGATAAAGCTGGAATTGTGGAGTTTGCAAAAGAGTTATCTGAAAAGGGCGTTGAAATCCTTTCTACTGGTGGTACTTGTAAATTACTTGCTGAAAATGGCATCAAAGTAACTGAAGTATCAGACTATACTGGTTTTCCTGAAATGATGGATGGACGTGTTAAAACCTTGCACCCTAAAATTCATGGTGGAATTCTCGCTCGCCGCGGTGTTGATGAAGCAATTATGTCTGCAAATGATATTGCGCCTATTGATATGGTAGTAGTAAACCTTTACCCCTTTGCTGAAACCGTTGCCCGTCCCGATTGTTCTTTAGAAGATGCAATTGAAAATATCGATATCGGTGGTCCGACCATGGTACGTGCGGCTGCTAAAAATCATAAAGATGTTGCTATCGTTGTAAACGCCGGTGATTACTCCCGTATCCTTAAAGAGATGCAGGAAAATAACGGCAGCTTAGTTTATAAAACACGTTTTGACCTTGCTATTGCAGCTTATGAGCATACTGCGCAATATGACGGTATGATCGCGAATTATTTCGGTACTATGGTGCCAAGCTATGGCGAAAACACAGAAGGTGATACTGAATCTAAATTCCCTCGTACATTCAACATGCAGTTCCAGAAAAAACAAGATATGCGTTACGGTGAAAACAGTCATCAGGCTGCTGCATTTTATGTTGAAAATAATATCCAGGAAGCTTCTGTATCAACGGCTACCCAACTGCAGGGTAAAGCGCTTTCCTACAACAACATTGCCGATACCGATGCGGCGCTTGAGTGCGTTAAAGAGTTTTCAGAGCCGGCTTGTGTGATTGTTAAACACGCTAACCCTTGTGGTGTTGCAGTGGCTGATACTATTCTGGATGCTTATGAAGGGGCTTACAAAACCGATCCGACATCTGCATTTGGCGGTATTATTGCGTTTAACCGTGAATTGGATGCAGATACGGCAGAAGCCATTGTTTCACGCCAGTTTGTAGAAGTGATCATTGCGCCTAAAGTAAGTTCTGAAGCGGCACAAATCGTCGCTGCTAAGAAAAATTTACGTTTATTAGAATGCGGTGAGTGGGATAAGAAAACCACCGAATTTGATATTAAACGTGTTAACGGCGGTTTATTAGTACAGGATCGAGATCAGGGCATGGTGACTTTGGACGATCTGAAAGTGGTGACTAAACGTCAACCGACAGAGGCAGAATTAAAAGATCTGTTATTCAGCTGGAAAGTGGCTAAATTCGTTAAATCCAATGCCATTGTTTATGTTAAAAACAGCACCACTGTCGGTGTCGGCGCAGGGCAGATGAGTCGTGTCTACAGCGCTAAAATTGCCGGTATTAAAGCAGCCGATGAGAATCTGGTTGTTGAAGGTTCGGTGATGGCTTCTGATGCATTTTTCCCATTCCGTGACGGTATTGATGCAGCGGCGGAAGCCGGCATCAGCTGCGTGATCCAGCCGGGTGGCTCTATGCGTGATGATGAAGTTATTGCGGCTGCTGATGAGCATGGCATGGCCATGGTATTCACCGGAATGCGTCACTTCCGCCATTAATCCTATTGTGCTTTGTGCTTTCATCCGCACTCCGCGTTGAAAGTGCTCACTTGCAGGAGCAAGCTGCGCGCTTTCGCCTTGATTGCGAATTAAATCACTTAGCAAAAATATGATTAATTTATTTGATTTATTAAGGTTTTTTATGAACGTTTTAATTATTGGTAGTGGTGGCCGTGAACATGCGCTGGCATGGAAAGCGGCACAAAATAAACAAGTTAAAAATATCTTTGTGGCACCGGGTAATGCCGGTAGCGCGCTTGAAGATAAAGTTACTAATGTCGATATCGGTGTTGAAGATATTGATGCATTAGTAGCATTTGCTAAAGAAAATCATGTTGAGTTAACTATTGTTGGCCCTGAAGCGCCATTGGTTATCGGTGTTGTTGATGCCTTTCAGGAAGCGGGCCTTGCCTGTTTTGGCCCAACGAAAGGTGCTGCACAATTAGAAGGCTCTAAGGCCTTTACCAAAGACTTTTTAGCGCGCCATAATATTCCGACCGCCTGGTATCAAAACTTTACTGAGATTGAGCCTGCATTAGCTTACGTGCGTGAAAAGGGCGCACCTATTGTTATTAAAGCGGATGGTCTTGCGGCCGGCAAAGGGGTTATCGTTGCGATGACACTTAAAGAAGCCGAAGATGCAATCCAGGATATGCTTGCAGGCAATGCATTCGGAGAAGCTGGGCATCGTGTGGTTATCGAAGAATTCCTTGACGGTGAAGAAGCCTCTTTTATTGTTATGGTTGATGGTGAAAACATTGTGCCGATGGCAACCAGTCAGGATCATAAACGTGTAGGCGATGGTGATACCGGGCCAAATACAGGCGGTATGGGGGCATATTCTCCGGCACCAGTGGTTACACCAGAAATGCATCAACGTATTATGGATCTTGTTATCAAGCCGACTGTTGAAGGTATGGCTACTGAAGGAAACAAATATACAGGTTTCTTATATGCAGGTCTGATGATCATGGCTGATGGTACGCCAAAAGTGATCGAATATAACTGCCGTTTTGGTGATCCGGAAACCCAGCCGATTATGCTGCGTATGAAGTCTGATATCGTGACCCTTTGTTTAGCTGGTGTAAATGGCGAATTGGCCGATATGACAGCTGAATTTGACGAACGTGCTGCCATTGGTGTGGTACTGGCGGCGGGTGGTTACCCGGCGGATTATCAAAAAGGGTTGGAGATTTCTGGTCTGCCGACTACTGAAACTGAAGGTCTAAAAGTATTCCATGCGGGCACCACAGAAGTGGACGGTAAGGTTGTCACAGCGGGCGGCCGTGTGCTTTGTGCAACCGCTCTTGGTAATACAGTAACTGAAGCACAACAGAAAGCATACGCACTTGCTAAGCAGATTAGTTGGGACGGTATGTTTTATCGCAACGATATTGCTTATCGTGCGATCGCGCGTGAGCAAGAAAAATAAACACAAAGCTAATAGCTGACAGCTAACAACTCGAAAGCCGATGCTTAACAGCATCGGCTTTTTTCTATTCTTATTTCGTCATTATCGGGGTGTTTTGTCGATATTCCTGGCTTTAATAGCGCAAAGATTAAAGCTCTACAACCAGATCCGAATAGGCTTTAGAACTGCAGCTTAATACATAGCCCTGAGCAATCTGCTCGGCGGTTAATGTTGCCTGGCTGGTTGATTCAACCTCTCCTGTTACCTTACATTTACAGGAGCCGCACATACCTGAGCGGCAGGCACCGATAACCGGAACGCCCGCAGCTTCTAACGCTTCAAGCAGGCTTTGATTATCTGCAACCACAAAGTTTTTCCCGTATTGAGGTGCTACAACCTGATAGCTGACGGAAGATTCACTCGTTGTTTGCTCACTAACAGCAGGTACAAAGCTCTCTTTATGGAAAAGCGCCATATCAAAACCCTTAGACTCTGCTAAAGATTCAACCGCTTCCATGTAGGGCGCTGGTCCGCAGGTAAAGATGGTTCTGCCCTGAGGGTCAGGTATTAACTGGGTAAAAATAGCAGAATCCAGCATACCCTGAATATCATCTGTATTGTTTGTCTGTTCCAGGATGCGGGTTAAGCGGAAATTATCATGTTGCTCATTGAGTGCATTTAGCGCCCCAGCCATGATCACATCAGCTTCACTGCGGGCACTATAGATAAAGTGAATGTTAACCTGCTGCTTTGTATCCAATAACCAGCGTGCCATCGACATACACGGCGTGATACCGCTGCCTGCACTCATCAATAACAGCTCAGCCGTTGCCGGATTATCCTGCAGGGTAAACTCACCAGCAGGGGACATTGCCGGTAAAGCGATACCGGCCTGGAGGTGATCCAGCAGGTAATTCGACACCTTACCTCCGGGTACGCGTTTAATGGTCACGGCAACAGAATGTGGTTGAGAGGGGGTCGATGATAGGGAGTAGGCCCGGTATTCAAGCTCACCGGCAACATCAACTTCAAAGGTTAAAAATTGTCCCGCCTTGTATTCAAACAGGCCATCATCCAATTTTTTAAACTCAAAAGTGGCGCTGTCTGCGGTTTCATCAATACGTTTAGTACAGAGTAAAGGCTCAAGCATGTTTGATTGGGTTTGCATAACTATCTCTTTCTTTATCGGGTAATCTGATTAAGCCGTCAGCTGTTAGCTGTTAGCTGTTAGCTGTTAGCTGTTAGCTGTTAGCTGTTAGCTGTTAGCTGTTAGCTGTTAGCTGTTAGCTGTTAGCTGTTAGCTGTTAGCTGTTAGCTGTTAGCTCTTAGCTGTTAGCTGTTAGCTGTTAGC
>NZ_JBFGZY010000037.1:0-26637 GCF_041586535.1 Psychromonas sp.
ATAAAATTGAAAAATGTCGCGATCGCACACTTCGTGTGCGTTACTGAAGGTAAGATTGGCCTTGGAATCATGATAAAATCCAAGACCGAACTGAGGGGGTACTAAAAATACGCTGTTTCTGGATGAGAACTAGCTAGCATTCATTTTAGCAAGTATAAATGAGTAGATAGTTATCGGATTTGGTATTAGCTCAAAAAGCAGAGCAAGATGCGAGGCAACCTTAGTAAATAATTTACCTCTGCCCACCACAGGCCAAGATTTACCCTCTACAGCTGATCGACATAGTGCTTAATTAATGTTAAAAACTCAGGACCATATTTATTCAGCTTGATCTGGCCAACACCGCTGATATTCAAAAACTGGGCATCGGTTGTCGGCATCATTTCGCTCATTTCTGAAAGGGATACGTCACTGAAAATAACATAGGGCGGCAAGTCCTGGCGATCAGCAATTTTTTTACGTAAGTGGCGCAGTTTAGCAAACAATGGACTGTCGGAAAAATTCGATAAAACCGCTTTTCTCCCTTTCGCTTTAACCATTTTCAGACGCGGCACGGCTAAGTAAAGGGGCTGCTCGGCTTTTAAAACAGGCCTTGCCGCTTCGGTTAATTGTAATGCCGAGCCCCGGGTTAAATTCTGCATCAGCAGACCGCAGTGGATAAGCTGCCTTAACAGACTTAGCCAGTACTCCGCGGGTTGCTCCTTGCCGATCGCAAAAGTGGACAGCTTGTCATGACCAAAACTTTTCACCCGCGCAGTTTGTGCCCCTCTTAAAACATCAACCACATAACCCATACCAAAGCGCTGTCCGGTACGGTAGACGCAGGAGAGAATTTTTTGTGCATCTTCCGTTGCATCGTAACTTTTAGGCGGATCTAAACAGACATCGCAGTTACCGCAGCCTTTATGGCTATATTCACCAAAATAGTTAAGCAGCACCTGGCGCCGACAGGTTTGTGCCTCGGCAAACGCCACCATGGTATTTAATTTATGCAGTTCAATGCGCAGTTGCTCTTCATTTTTATTTTTCTCAAGCAGTGCACGCACCCGCGCAGGATCGGCGGGATCATAAAATAACATTGCCTGAGCCGGCAGGCCATCCCGTCCTGCACGTCCGGTTTCCTGATAATAGGACTCAATATTTTTGGGTATTTCATAATGTACAACAAAACGTACATTGGGCTTATCAATCCCCATCCCGAAGGCGACTGTTGCAACAACAATATCCACTTTATCTTTAATAAACAGATCCTGGACACTCTGGCGCTCTTCCAGAATCAAACCGGCATGGTAACAACGGGCTGATAAACCTTTTGCACGCAGTTTTTCGGTTAACTCTTCAGTGCGGCGGCGACTGGTGCAATAAATGATGCCGCTTTCATTTTTATGTTCGTCCAGATAATTAAATAACTGACTTAACGGCCGGTATTTTTCAATTAACAAATATTCGATATTAGGACGATCAAAACTATGAACTGCAACTAACGGATCATGGAGCTGCAAGCGGGCAAGAATATCCTGTTGTGTAGCATGATCAGCGGTTGCGGTTAAAGCGGCTAGGGGAATAGTTGGAAAACGCTGTTTTAACTGTCCGAGCAATGCATATTCCGGACGAAAATCATGTCCCCACTGGGAAATACAATGCGCTTCGTCGATAGCAAAGAGATTGATCGCCAGATTCTCTAAACGGCTGATAAAATCAGGGCGCAACAAACGTTCAGGTGCAATATAAACCAGCTTCAACAGCCCGCGATGCATATCATTAATAATTTGATTTTGTTGCTGATAAGAAAGACTGGAATTCAGGTAGGCGGCCGCAATCCCGCAGGCGCGCAGGGTATCAACCTGATCTTTCATTAAAGAGATCAACGGGGAGATAACAAAACAGATCCCCGGTCTAACCAGTGCCGGAATTTGAAAACAGAGGCTTTTGCCCCCTCCTGTCGGCATAACAACCAGCGCGTCACGGCCTTCACAAAGTTGGTTAATCACCAACTCTTGTCCTTCGCGAAACTCACTATAACCAAATACATCAAGCAAGATCTTTTTCGCGTTGCCTGTGTTGTGTTGATTTACCATGCTGCTGCCTGAATTAAGGGGAAAGATTAAAGCCGTATTGTAATTCAGGCAGGCACAAAAATCAGCTTAATAAGTCAAGCAGGCAGTGATCAGGTTATTTATAACGCAGAAAAATCTTTTGCAAAAGCATCAACTCTGGACCAGTCGGTTAATTCAATATCCTTACTTTTATCGGTACTGCCTCCGGTTATTTTCATAATCAATTGAATTATCAGGGTTTGCCACCAGTTATAACGCGAGTAAAGCAGCGCACCGGCAAAAACGCCCTTTAAACGAGGCTGCCACGCAGATAAACGGTCAAACTTAGCCATATAGGTATTATTAGCTGGATTGGCTTTTTCCGGCTTACGTGCAGTTAAGCAGACCGCAAAAAAAGCATTCGGCACGGCATCCAGTTGCCTTTTATGCTGATTAACAAAATTCAGTAAGTTTTTCCGGAAATTTCCGTAACGGATGGAGGCACCAATTAAGATTTTATTGTAGGCACTGAAATCAATCGTGGGATTATCATCTATATTCAACAAGGTCACCTCACCTTCAATATGGCTAATGATCCGTTCTAAAATTTTTACGGTTTGTCCGTCAACGGATGAATATAATACCAGAGTCTTAATTGTCATCTTTTAATTTTTCCAAAACATGGGGGTAAATAATACTAATAAGGTAAAGATTTCCAGGCGGCCAAATAACATGGCAATAATCATAATCCACTTGGAAGCGCTGTTCACTTCGTTAAAATGGACCGCCACCTCACCAAGCCCCGGCCCTAAATTGTTAAGCATGGCAGCTGTTGCAGAAAAAGAGCTCAATTCATCCATCCCGGTCAATAATAAGGCTAGCATGCATATAACAAACACCAGTGCATAAGTTGAGAAAAACCCCCACACCGCTTCAATAACACGATCCGGCAGGGCATTATTGCCTAATTTAATTTTAAATACCGCTTTTGGGTGTACCAGGCGTTTTAGCTCGCGCATCCCCTGTAAGTTGAGCAATAAAAAGCGAATCACTTTCAGGCCGCCGCCCGTAGATCCTGCACAACCGCCAACAAAGCTTGATATAACCAGTAAAACAGGCAGAAACAGCGGCCAATCCGCAAATGACGTTGTTGTAAAACCTGCTGTTGTAGAGATAGAAACCGCTTGAAACAGTGCCTGAGTAAAAGATTCTTCAACGGAATGATAAACTTCATTGCCCATCAATCCGGCAAAACAGATAAGCGTTAACATTACCTGAATCCAGATAAAAGCACGCAACTCCGGATCCTGCTTATAAATATTAAAAGAGAATTGTTTTGCGGCAAAAGCACTATAATGCAGTGCATAATTTACCCCGGAAATAAGCAGAAAGAGCACTGTGATCATATTGATAACAGGACTGGCAAAGTGCCCCATACTGGCATTATAAGGAGAGAAACCGCCGATAGAAACCGTTGAAAAACTGTGTGAAAGGGCATCAAACAAACTCATGCCGGCCAGCCAGAAGGCCAGCATACAAGCAACGGTGACGAATAAATAAACATTCCATAATGCTTTCGCCGTTTCTGCTATACGCGGCGTCATTTTTGAGTCTTTTACCGGCCCGGGGGTTTCAGCGCGATATAACTGCATACCACCGATCCCTAACATGGGTAATACTGCGACAGCTAATACGATGATTCCCATACCGCCAAACCATTGCAGCATTTGCCGGTAAAAAAGAATGGACTTTGGAAGAATATCAAGATCTTCGATAACCGTTGCACCGGTAGTGGTCAGGCCTGAAAAAGATTCAAAAAAAGCAGAAGCAGCGTCCATTTCAATACTGGAGCTCATCATAAAAGGGATCGCCCCGACGCTTCCCAGCGTTGCCCAAAACAGGACCACAATTAAAAAGCCCTCGCGGACTTTCAGCTCTTTTTTTATGCGCCGGTTAGGTGCCCAGAGCAGCAGGCCGATAAATAAAGTAACCACAAAGGCGGCCAGGAAGTTGCCCCCGTCCTCACCCTCTATTCCCTTATAAAATGAAGATACCAAGACAGGTGGTAACATGGTGAAGCTAAATAAACCAATTAGCATACCTACTATTCTGATGATGGAACGAAATGCCACTGAATTATCTCACTTCAACTGGCTGTAACGGGGATTTTTTTCACAACAACTTTTCCTTGTGTCAGTGATTCGAGTTTTTCGCTAAATTGCCCACATAATTGTAGATCAACTTCAATGATAGCTTTGACCGACTGCAAATATTCAACCTCTACCAGTCGTCCCGCCAATGTTGTTAATAGACTTTCGATCAGCGCCATCTGTGCGTAATCACAATGCAACTGGTACTGCTGATAAAAACGTTTTTCAATAGTGGGCATCCTGCGCACTAGCTGCTGTACGCCATTGGAGTAGGCTCGCACCAGACCGCCTGTACCTAGTTTTATGCCGCCCGAATAGCGCACGACGACAGCAATAACTTCCCCCAGCCCGCTGCCCTGTAAAACAGCTAAGATAGGCTTTCCCGCCGTCCCTTTTGGTTCACCATCATCACTGCAGCCAGCACACACACTATTGTCGGGCGCATCACCGAGATAAGCCCAGCAATGGTGGCGAGCTTCCGGGTGTAACTCCTTAATTTTTTTGAGATACTCTAATGCCTGCTCTTTACCCCGGGCGTGGGACAGATAGGTCATAAAACGGCTTTTTTTTATCTCTTCCTGAAAAAGTAAATTTTCCCCGGGGATAAAGTAGGGTTTGCTCACAACTAATCCATGCGTTAATAAGTTAAATAAAAAGTTAGCGTCATGCTCAGCTTTTATCGGAGCAGACATAGCCCGCAGCCTGCCAGGCTAAAAATCCACCGGCCACAGAATAAACATTTTCAAAGCCCATCTGCTGCAGAGAAATTGCCGCCAGGACGGAACGCGCACCGGAGCGGCAGACTAAATAAATCGGCTGCTCGGCTAGCATCGCAAGACTGGAAAAACGTTTTTTAAGGCTCTCTTCGCAGCTGATAGACATCTCTAAGACACCGCGCGGAATAAGCAGTGCATCAGGAATGAAACCGGCCTTAGTTTCTGCCGCCTCACGAATATCAATTACAATTGTATCACCCTTGTGCTGACAAATTTCATGCAGTTGCGAGACATTGATCTCCTTTACCTGGCTGCGTAGTGACTCAACTAATTCTCTTCCGTCTAATACCATTTTGCTTCCTTATTCATCTTCTGCTTGGGCAGCAAAGTGATAAAACAGCTCTGCTAATAATTTACCCTGCTGTTGCTGTACAAAATCAGGGTACAGGGTTTGCAGCGTTTGTAAAAATACCAGAAGCACTTTCTCATCAAAAGGCTCGATACCAAGCGGCTGTAATCTCAACCTGGCGCGATGACAAAATGCTTTATGATCAAGATCAGCCCAAGAGGCTATACTGTTTTGCAGCAAAAGCAATGACTGTCGGTAACGCAGCAAAGTTTCCCGCACATGACGCGCAAAAACAGTTAATAATAGATCATCGCTGACACTATAAACACCCTGGGTCAACTTAACCACACCAATGTACTGTAATTGTTGTAACTCGGTTTTTAATATTCGGGTTATATCACCTTCCGCTGGTAAAAAATATTCCGCGGCAAGGAAAGGATAAAGCTTGCCGCTGTAATAAATAATATTGTCAGTTGTTAACGCTTTGTTTTTTGATAACAGATAGCGCAGGGTATGACAAAGCAAACCCGGCAAGGCAAAAATATGCAGGATATTATTGCGGTAATAATTTAATTGCGCAGCCTGCTGTGCTGAACAAAAAACCGACTCCCGGTCCTGGTTGAATTTATTCATAGCCAGGGCCTGCTGATAGATTGCTTCACTTTCCCCCTGTGCATAAGTAAGCAGAGTATGTTCACTTTTTACCGCCAGCAATTTTTGGTGCTTGCCGATCAGGGTTAAGAAAAGTGCTTTGCCACAGCGGCAGCTTTCACTGGCTAATAATATTGCCGCACATAAAGGCAAAGCATTCACGGCCACCGCTGCATTCATCGCGATCATCACCTGCCGTGCAACCTGCTGCACATGCACTTTGAACTGGTCGTTATGCACTCCAAGCGCTTGCCAGTTCGGGCAGTGTTGATCGAAAGATTGCCTGATATTGATTGGCTCCCCAAAATTGACAAAAGCGCGACCGAAATTGCCCAACTTTTTAATAATACCGACTACCTGTGAAAAGTTTTCCTGCTGTTTTTTTTGCCCGGAGAGCTCTTTCACATAGGTACTGACCTCCATGATATGGTCATAACCTATGTATACCGGTACGATCACCACATTACGTTCAGGTTGATTTAAATAGGTCTGCAGTGACGTTGCCAGCAATCCTGTTTTTGGAGGTAATAAACGTCCCGAGCGACTGCGCCCGGCTTCGCAGAAAAACTCGATAGGATAACCTTGTTTGAATAACAGTGAAAAATAGGCATTAAAAACAGCTGTATAGAGTGGTGCACCTTTAAAGCTGCGGCGTAAAAAGAAACCTCCGCAACGCCTGAAAACCGGGCCTGCCGGGAAAAAATTCAGATTTACTCCTGCCGCAACATGGGGTGGCATTAACCCCTGCTCAAATAACAGATAGGAAAGTAGCAGGTAATCCATATGACTGCGGTGGCATGGCATATAGATAATTTCCGCACCGCTCTGATTGACCTGGCGGACAGCCTCGGCATGATTAACCTCGATACCCTGGTAGATATAATGCCAGACCCATTTTAAAATAAAGCGAAAAACACGCAAAAATGGGTAGGAAAAGTGTGCACTGATCTCAAGCAGATAAGTACGGCAATGCTGTTCAACCTGCAGCTCTGTCAGCTGCTGTTCTGCAGCTGTCGCGCAAATAACCTTGCGCAGCGCAGGTTGTTGTAATACCGCCGTGATCATCTCACTGCGGTTGGGCAGTTTAGGCCCGACACTATGACGTTTTTGACTGCCAAAATAGCGCATTGCAACTCTGGCAAGATTATGTGCTAATTGCAGATCCGGGTTATTTTTCTGTTTGCCCTTACGCTGAATCAGCGCGGCAACGGAGATAGGCTTATTAAAGCGGATCAGATGATCTTTAGCGTTTTTCAGAACAATAAATGTTTTACGTAGCGACCCGACCTGACCTTGATCAATCAGATCCAGGCGGGAGATTTTTCCCTGTTTACCGGGATTTCTCCCCCAGTAAAAAGTAACGGGCAGTAACTGTATGTCTAAATCCGGATGGTTGCGGAGTAAGTCCAATAACTGCTGATACTTTGCCAGATAAGGTGCATCCTGCCACTGCCTGTAATTATCCCGGCGGGTAAATAAAGAGCTGCCGTGAATAAAAATGGTCGCAGTTAACGTCTGCCCTGCTACTTTGATTGAAGCACAGGGATCAGGTAATCCCGCCTGCAGGCAACAGGCCTGTAACCCGAGTACGTCACTCGCACTATTCTGTGCAATCACATAAATAATTGGGCGGCTTAAATCAAGCTGTAATTCAACAGCCGGCCTTAAGGGCACATAATGGCTTTTCACCCAATACTTATTGATAAGACGATGAAAAACAGAGCCTCTGGTGAGCAAAGAGATACCTTCCGATTAACCAACAAATGCTTTCATATTAACATAAAAAAACACTGCAAATAACGCCAGAAACAGACAACTACTCCACAAAACCTGTAATTAGCATACTCAAACGGCCTGCAAACAACAGCCGTAGAAAAACTCAAACTGCCGGCACTGCACAACGGGTGCAGGAATAGTTGCTTAGCGATAATCAGCAAGTGACCTTATCGGTGCATTTTGCTAAAGTAAGCGGCAAATAAAACAACTTACGGGCTTATCAGTTGATGCAGAAAAATACCGGGCTTAAACGTATCATTTTAGCAATGGGATATTCGTTGCAAGGGTTAAAAAGCGCTTTCCAACATGAAGCGGCATTCCGTCAGGAACTGTTATTAGCGGTTATATTAATCCCGACTGCATGTTTTCTGGAAGTATCGCAAATCGAACGGATATTATTAATAACACCGCTGTTACTGGTTATGATCGTCGAAGTCATTAATTCAGCCATTGAAGCGGTGGTGGATAGGATCGGCAGTGAGCACCATCAACTGGCCGGCAGAGCAAAAGATATGGGCTCAGCGGCTGTATTGCTGAGCTTAGGTTTAACTGCTTATATCTGGCTGGAAATCCTGTTTTTATAATCCGGGAGATTCGCTTTGTGCTTTACTCATAACCCGAAGCCCCTATCTTCCTTTATTTAATTTTCTCTTTGTAAACGTTATTATTTTCAGTTAAGGATTTAAAATGGCAGGTAAACCTCCTTTTTCGCAGCACAAGGCGAATACTAATTCGCCCATTAAAACCGTTCCTCATTCATTTGAAGCTGAACAGGCGATTATTGGTGGATTATTACTTAATAATGAAGCCTGGAATGATGTTGCTGAGCGGGTTGTTGAACGGGATTTTTATCACCGCGCACACCGGCAGATTTTCGCAACCATTGAACTGCTGAGCAGTGAAGATATTCCTGTTGACCTGGTAACCCTTTCTGAACACCTGGAAAATAAAAAAGAATTAGAAGGGGTTGGCGGCATAGCCTACCTGGCCGAGCTTCTGCAGAACACCCCCAGCGCGGCTAACATTAACAACTACTCCGATATTGTCCGGGAACGTGCCATTGTTCGTGAGCTGATCGGCGTTGCCAACGAAATCGCTGAAGCGGGTTATGATACCGAAGGCCGGGACAGCAATGAATTACTTGATTTTGCTGAAACGAAAGTATTCCAGATAGCAGAATCGCGCAGTAATAAAAGTGAAGGTCCACAGGCAATTAAAGACATTCTAAAAGAGACTGTCGCCAAAATAGATGATTTATGTAAAAACCCGCGCGATGGTATTACCGGTTTATCTTCCGGTTATAATGATTTAGATCAGATGACCACAGGCTTCCAGCCGGGCGATTTAATCATTGTTGCCGCACGACCTTCCATGGGTAAAACCACCTTTGCCATGAACCTGGCGGAAAACGCGGCATTAAACGCAGACAAGCCAACGGTTATTTTCTCACTGGAGATGCCGGCAGATCAGATAATGAACAGGATGCTGGCCTCGCTAGGGCGCATCGATCAGGGAAAAATACGCACCGGCCAACTCGATGAAAACGATTGGGCATCACTGTCATCCACCATGTCTATCTTACTGCAGAAAGGGAATATGTATATTGATGACAGCTCGGGCCTGACTCCGACCGAATTACGTTCCCGGGCGCGTCGTATTGCCAGAGATCATGACGGTATCAGTTTAATTATGGTCGATTACCTGCAGCTGATGCGCGTTCCTTCATTAAGTGAAAACCGTACCCTGGAAATATCGGAAATTTCACGCTCATTAAAAGCCTTAGCTAAAGAACTGCGCTGTCCGGTAATTGCCCTTTCACAGCTTAACCGTGGTCTTGAACAACGGGCAGACAAACGTCCGATTAACTCCGACCTGCGTGAATCAGGTGCGATTGAGCAGGATGCCGATTTAATTATGTTCATCTACCGCGATGAAGTGTATAACGAAGACAGTGAGCAGAAAGGTATTGCGGAAATTATTATCGGTAAACAACGTAACGGTCCAATCGGAAAAGTGCGTTTGACCTTCCAGGGACGTTATTCACGATTTGATGAATATACCGGCGCAGCTTATCACGGTGATGAATAAACAATCTCAACCGCCCGGCCACAAAGCTAATACATAATTATAATAAACAGAGTTTAACAATGGATACCACACGCGCAGTTATCAACTTACAGGCATTACAGCACAACCTGCAGGTAGTAGAGAAAACCGCCCCGAATAGTAAAGTATTGGCGGTGATTAAAGCGGATGCTTATGGTCACGGCATGGTCAAAGTTGCGCAATCATTAAAAAATGTGCACGCCTTTGGGGTGGCCAGACTCAACGAAGCCTTAAAACTGCGTGCTGCAGGCATCAACAACCCGATTGTTTTACTGGAGGGTTTTTTTAATAACAGTGATCTGCATAGATTAACTGAGCAGGATTTACAATGCGTGGTGCATTCACAGGAGCAGGTTGATGCAATCATTCAGGCAAAACTGCATAAACCTCTGAAAATTTGGTTGAAACTTGATACCGGCATGCACCGCTTAGGTTTTCATGCACAGCAATTTGATGACGCCTACAAGATACTGAGCAACAGTCAAAATGTCCAAAAACCAATTAATTTGATCACCCACTTTCATTGTGCCGACGAGGTTGATAACAATATTACCGCCCGGCAAATCACCCTGTTCAAAAAACATATCCCGAACAACAGCGGGTTAAGCTCATTAGCGAATTCAGCGGCAATTTTTGCCTGGCCGGAAGCGCATTTTGATATTATTCGCCCGGGAATAGCCCTATATGGTATCTCCCCTTTTGAAAACAAAACTGCGGCAGAGCTGCACTTACAACCGGTAATGACCTTAAAATCACAGTTAATTGCAATTCGTGACCATCAGGCCGGAGAAAGCGTCGGTTATGGTGCCAGCTGGAGGGCGCTGCATAATACCCGGCTCGGGGTTGTGGCGGTAGGTTATGGTGATGGATACCCGCGCCTGGCACCGCAGGGAACTCCTGTTCTGGTTAATGGACGAATAGTGCCTGTGGTTGGCCGGGTTTCCATGGATATGCTCAGCGTTGATTTAGGCATGGATAATCTCGATAAAGTGGGTGATGATGTCACGCTCTGGGGCGAGGGATTACCGGCGGAAAGGGTTGCACAGCATATCGGCACGATCGCTTATGAACTGGTGACCAAGTTAACTTCACGTGTTGCACTGCAATATCAAGAATAATCTATATGTACGCCATCCCAACAATGCAGCACCAGCCGGTATTTCAACAAGCTAAAATATTTTTTTACTGCTTGCCCCTGCACAAGCCGATGCTCTTTAAAGGTAATAAACTTAGGTCTCGTGAGGGACTGATTTTACAGTTACAAAGCAGCATCGGGCAATTTCACTACGCTGAAATTGCCCCCCTGCCGGGTTTTAGCAAAGAAACGCTATTACAGGCAGGAGCGCAGATAAAAGATCTTATCGTTAATTACCTGTTAAACAAAAACAACCGGAAAGATATTAATCAGCTGGATTTATATCCCAGCGTGCATTTTGCAGTGGACTGCCTGTTAAATGCTATTCCTGTTTCAAGCTGTATAGACGGGACGACCAGTATTCCTTTATTGCAGGGTGATAACCACAGCGTGATCCGGCAGTATCAAAAATTAAATAAACCGGCGCGGATCAAAATAAAAGTCGCCAGGCAACCGCCGGCAGATGATATTGCCTTATTTAATGCTTTAGGTGCTATTAATAACAACTTGCGGATCCGTTGTGATGCCAATCAGGGCTGGAGTTATTCACAAGCATCTCTATTTTTTGCCGGTGTTAATAATCAACTTATTGATTATATTGAAGAGCCGACAGCCAGTGCGGCCGATAATATCAAACTGGCTAAACAGTATGGCATCCATCTCGCTTTAGATGAAACGCTGCAGCAGAGCCACTTCCGCTACCAACATCACAGCTGTTTTAAAGCGTTAATTCTTAAACCCACCCTGATAGGCTCCCTGGGACGCCTGAATTATTTTATAGAAATAGCCCGAAAACAGCATTTAAGCGTCAGCATAAGCTCTTCATTTGAGTCACCATTAGGTTTGAGACAATTAGCTTTTCTTGGATCTTTATGGTCAAAGGAAGTTGAGCTCAGCTATGGCCTGGATACATTAAAATTTTTTAAAAGCGGCGCATTGGATAATACATTAGCGCTGCAGCAGCAAGTTCAACAGTTGGAGTGTATATGGACAAGCAATTAGAAGTTTGCCCGGTACGTTTTCAGGCACGAGTAAACGCCCATGCAACTGCGATTCAGGCAGATGCTCTTGCTATAAGCTACCAGCGGTTGGACTGGACTCTTGAGCGCATCGCAGAGCAACTTGCACATTTAAATTTACAGGCGGGTGATCGCCTGATCTGCATCGCGGAGAACTCCCTTAATCTGATTTTACTGCAGCTCACCTGCATCCGCACGGGAATAATTTTCTGCCCGTTAAACCCACGTTTTAGTGAGCAGGAGATCAGTCAGCGTAGCAAAGTACTTAACAGTACTTTTATCTGGCTTGAAGATACAAGCAGGCATACCAAGTTAAGCAGTCTGCCAATAGACTTTACGCTTGCCGAAAAGGGAAAGACTCCCCTTGAGCCACTGAAAATAGATGCGCAAAAAGTCTCTAATATCATTTTCACATCGGGGAGCAGTGGACAACCTAAAGCGGTGATGCATTGTTTTAGTAATCACTATTACAGCGCACTAGCTTCACAAAGTCTTATTCCACTGCAACCGGGTGACAGGTGTCTTTTATCATTACCCCTGTTTCATATCAGCGGCTTTGCGACAGTAATGCGTGCCTTAATTGCCGGTGCTACCCTGCTGATCAGCAGTCAGCAACTCAGCGTCACACTGTTAAAAAGAGAAAAAATAACCCATCTATCTCTGGTTTCAACGCAACTGTACCGTTTATTAGGCAAGCGGGGATTTCAGGCACAAGCACTGTCACTTAAACACCTGTTATTAGGCGGCAGCACTTTCCCGGAGCGACTGTTAAAACAAACCGGAGAACGGGGTTTTGTTTACCATTTAAGTTATGGATTAAGTGAGATGAGCTCCCAGGTAGCCACCTCGACAAACAGTAATAAACTACAGCTATTACCTGAACAGCAGGTCAAAATCATCGATAATGAAATCTATCTGCGTGGAAAGATGCGCTTTGTCGGTTATTATAATGGCGACTTAACAGCCGACAGGTTACCTGAAAAACAATGGTTTGCGAGTAAGGATTCAGGTTCACTGATTGGCAGACAGCTGATTGTTTCAGGCCGCAAAGACCGTTTAATGATATCCGGTGGAGAAAATATCCAGGCTGAAGAGCTCGAGTCAGTATTGTTAAACTTTGGTTATGTAAAACAGGCTGTTGTTGTCGCCGTAACCGATCCAGTGTTCGGGGAGCGCCCGGTGGCTTTTATCAATTGGGTAAATGACAAGGATAAACAGGTACAACTGAAAAGCTATTTACAGGATAAACTAACGACTTATAAACAGCCGGTCCATTATTTGCCGCTGCCGAAGCAAAACAGCATTAAAGTTTCATTGCAGACACTGCAGGTTATCGCACAAACCAGACACAATAATTATTTGGCAGAAGAAAACTAAAGCAAAATAGGCATTTACCTGATAATTAGGTAAAATATTTTTATTCTTTTCTGCGGTGAATCACTTATGAGCACTTACAAACTAAAACTCAGTTTCTGCCATCCCAAATACTGGCTGGCATGGTTAGGCATTTTCGCCCTTTTTTTAAGCTCCTTCTTACCCTATGGTACTTTACTGGCGTCAGGCAGATTCCTCGGTCGGATTGCGGCTAACTTTGCTAAATCCAGGTATCAAATTGCTTACCGTAATATTGAGTTATGCTTCCCGGCATTAAACAAAGAAGAGATCGCCGAAAAAGTACTGAGTAACTTTGAAAATGCCGGTATTGCAATATTAGAAATGGGCATGGCATGGTTTTGGCCAAGCTGGCGGGTACGCAGGCTGGTAAAAATCACCGGCCTGGAAAATATCGAGCAGGCTAAAGCAGATAATCAGCCAATCATTTTTTTAGGTGCTCATTTTCTTACTATAGAGATGGCCGGCCGCGCCGCCGGATTATTAATGCCTTCGACAGCGGTTTATCGCAAACAGCGTAATCCAGTTTTAGATTATTGGTTTTATTGGGGAAGAATGCGCGAAAATAAAGCGATGCTGGATCGCAGTGATTTTAAAGGGATGTTACGGGCATTAAAAGCAGGTGGACCTTTATGGTATGCACCGGATCACGATTACGGACTGCATAAAAGCAGCGTATTTGCGCCCTTCTTTGCCGTACAGCAGGCAAATACAATATCCGGCACCAGCACCCTGGCACGCTTAAGTAACGCCTGCGTTATCCCGGCATTCTTAAAACGCCTGCCCGGCCTGCAGGGTTATGAACTCATCTTTTATCCTAAAATAGAAAACTTCCCCACTAAAGACCTGCAAGTTGATGCGCAAAAAACCAATCAGCAGATTGAAAAAATGGTTTTAGAAAGCGATGAGCAATATATGTGGCTTCACCGCCGCTTTAAAACACGCCCGCAGGGCGAAGCCTCATTATATAAATAACCTTGAATTTTTGTAACTGCTCAGGTCGTCGCAATTTAAGCTTATTGTACCTCAACTCAGGGTAATGACAGCGTCATTGCTCTTAATAGCATAATGTTAAAGCGTTATAATCGCGAGGCGTGTAGCTTAGCCATTCTAAGTAAATACCTCGCAACAAAGAGTAACCGAACCCTTCGGGCTGCGCTTGTTGGCTCTTTCTACTGCGTGATAGTCTGATTTTGGTATCATTCCTTATTTCTTCACCGGCGGTGCACATGACTCCCTCACCACTACTTCAATATTTAATGGCTCGGGTAGCGGGATATCTTCCCCATTTAATCGGGAAACAAGATATTTAGCTGCAAGCATCCCCATTTGTTCCTGTGGCGTTCTCACTGTGGTCAAGCGTGGCGTAATGTTGGAGGCCAACGACATATCATCAAAGCCAACGATGGACACTTGTTCAGGAATATTAATACCCATTTTTTGGGCTTCAAATACAACCCCATAAGCAAAGGGTTCAGAACCACATATAACCGCTGTCGGTTGCTCGGAGCGTGACATTAATAAACGAAACGCTTCACGCCCTTCTTCGATACCAAATGGACGTTGTAGCACATTGTCATCCGATAAACTCACGCCCTGTTTCAGCAGTGTATCCCGCACCCCCTGCAAACGGTCAGATGCGCGATCATTGTTTTCTATCATACCGGAAATCATGGCGAATTTTGTATGGCCAAGGTGAAGCAAATAACGTGTTATATCGGCGGCGGCGGCATGGTTATCAAAACCAATACAAGGATGTTCAAGGTTCACATCTACCGCCCAGGTTAATACATAGGGAATATTTTTAGCCTTAAGTAGTTCATAAATGCGCTTATCACGCGAGTGACCAACCAGCAGCAAAGCATCCATCCCATGCGACACCATCTGAGTAATATGTTCATACTCTTTTTCTGCGTTGTAATTATTTGAGGCTAACATCATGTTATAACCAGACGTTGAAATCTGAGTCTGAAACACCTCTATTGTGCGACCAAACAGGCTACTGTCTAATGAAGGGATAACCGCACCTATCATTCGCGAGCGTTTAGAAGCTAATGTACGCGCCGCTGCATGGGGAACATAATTTAACTGCCTGATTGCAGCATCAATTTTTTTCTTGCTGCGTTCACTAACAACAGTGGGATCATTTAAATAACGAGATACTGTTACTGGCGCGACACCCGCAGCAATCGCAACGTCTCTCATGGTGGGTGATTCCGAAAAATTGCTATACGCTTTCATATAATTCTCAACATTTTTTGCCACTTATACCAGAATATAAGTTAAAAATAACAGCCACTCATAAACCATAAGTAAAAACCTGACAACAGCAGCGACAAGTCAAATACCTGAATAGCATTGTATCACAAAAATCGCGCCGCCCTCGCGTCATTATAAGCCAAAAACCCAAATTCGTAATCCCAAACCAGCACAAGCCCAGCAATGACAGACACCCAAGAAACCTTGATCAAGATCAATAATGGTGCATATTTAATCATTCCTTCACCAAAGTTGTGCAGTCAATCTACTGTTCGCCCGAATTTAAATGATGGTCTCTATCGCTGTTTCTTGTAAAACCCCATATAACATCAGCTCTGGCAGTATTTTTTTTGCATTTATAAAAAATAGGCATCAACTTTGCAAAACACCAATAAATGGAAGCGCGTTCATTTTGGTTTTATTGATCTGAATCATCGTATTTCCCATAAACCGTAAAAACATAGCAAGAATATTGGATACCCATACTTTAGGAGAGTGTTTATGAAGTCGCATTACAAAGTTATCGTCATTGGTGGTGGTATTGGGGGATGTAGTACGCTTTATCATCTAACCCGTGAAGGTTGTACAGATGTAGCGCTTATAGAGCGTAATGAGCTAACCTCGGGAACCACCTGGCACTCAGCAGCTCAGGTAACCAACTTCGGTGCAACGCAAACCATGGTTGGTCTAAAGAGCCACAGTATCAAGCTTTATAAAGAGCTGTCTGCTGACCCGGAAAATCCCATTAACTACCATCATGCTTCCGGGGGTATTCGCCTCGCTTCAACACAAGAGCACCTTGACGGTTATAACCATTTTATTTCACTTGCTAAAGGCATGGGTGTCAACTTTGAAATGCTGGATCCCGCTGAGTGCGCTAAACGCCATCCTTTAATTGAAACGCACGATCTCCTTGGTGGTCTTTGGGATCCTCTGGATGGTGATATCGACCCGGCTCAGCTGACCCAGTCATTGGCACGTGAAGCCCGTAAAGCAGGCGCAGAAATTTTCCGCCACAACCCGGTCGAAGCAATACACCAGGATGAAGATGGTAAATGGGTGCTACAAACTAAAAATGGTGTTGTTAGCTGTGATAAGTTAGTCAATGCAGGCGGTTACCGGGTGAATGAACTGGGTAAGATGCTCGGTATTGAATATCCCGTTATTTCAATGGAGCATATGTATTTTCTGACAGAGTCTCTGCCAGAGCTTGAAGCCATAGATTACCGTGTACCGCTGCTGCGCGATCCACTTGATGACTTTTATAGCCGCCAGGAAAAAAATGGCTTATTAGTGGGTATTTATGAGCAGCGTTGTAAAACATGGGGCATGGACGGTATTGATCCAAACTTTGTCAATGCACTTTGTCCAGATGACTTAGACCGTTGTCTAGACAATATGGAACGTGTGTTTAAACGTATGCCGTGTCTAGAAAGAACCGGTATCCACAGTATTATCAATGGCCCTATCACCTACTCTGCAGATGGTAACCCACTAGTGGGTAAAACACCGGGTTTTGATAACTTATATTCAATCATCGGATTACGTGCCGGTCTTGGTGAAGGCGGTGGTCACGGTAAAATTTTAGCTGAAATCATTCTCCACGGTGAATCTGAGTGGGATACCTGGTGTATCGACCCTGCACGATTTACTTCGCATGCTAATACTGAGTTTACCGCATTAAAATCTATTGAAGATTACCAAAACGAATTCCGTTTCCATATGCCGCATGAAGCTCGCCCTGCCGGCCGCTTAGCAAAAACAACATCAATTTACACCACACTTAAAGCGCAACATGCTGAGTTTGGTGTGGTGAATGGTTGGGAACGCGCCATGTTCTTCAAACCTACTGCAGACTTTGAATTCAAACATAGCTTCCGTTTCACTGAAACAGACAAGATTGTTGCAGCTGAAGTGAAAGGGGTCACTGAAAACGTCGGCATCATGGAAGTTAACGGCTTCAATCGCTTCGAAATTAAAGGTCCCAAAGCCGCTGAATGGCTTAATAGTCTGATGTGTTCAAATATTCCGAAAACCGTTGGCCGTATCGGTCTTTGTTACTTCCTTACTGAGAAAGGTAACGTGTTAGGTGAAGCAACTATCGCTAAATTATCTGAAGATACTTTCTGGTACGGCTCAGCTGCGGCGGCCGAATACAAAGACATGGATTGGTTACGCACTCACCTGCCTGAAGAAGGTGTAGAGATCAGATCATTAACTAACACGCACACTATTTTATCGGTTACCGGGCCTAAATCTCGTGACTTACTTGCCAGCCTGTCACCGCGAACAGATTGGTCAAATGCAGCTTTCCCATGGTTAACCACTAAGCCTGTATTTATTGGTCATGCTGCGGCTCAAGCACTGCGCGTTAGCTTTAGCGGTGAATTAGGTTGGGAATTACACGTACCGAATGAACAACTGCTACTTGCACATACTTTATTAACTGAAGCTGGAGTTGATTACGGTTTAATTCCATTTGGTTCAATGGCACTGGAGTCGATGCGTCTTGAAAAAGGTTACCGCCATTGGAAAGCAGATCTCATCACTGAATTTGACCCCTTTGAAAGTGCATTAGACCGTTTCATCAAAATAGATAAAGAAGAAGACTTCCCTGGTAAAGCGGCGCTGCTTGCTAAACAAGGAAAACCGATGCGTAAGAAATTTGTCACCTTAACCGTAGACTGCGATATTGCACCTGCCCATCCGGGTGATTCTATTTGTGTGAATGGAAAAGTGGTCGGCACAGTGACATCAGCAGCATTTGGTTACCGTGTGAATAAAAACATTGTACTTGCCTTTATCGATCCAGCCTACGCCTCTGAAGGCAGCGAGGTTGATGTCGAAATCATAGGGACACCTTACCCGGCTGTCGTAGTGAGTGATTGCCTCTACGATCCAAAAAACGAAAAAGTGAGAAGCCTGTAATTTACAGCAAACCTGACAACGGAGAATACCATGAAAAGGATTCAAAAATTGTATATTGCGGTCTCATTAGGCCTAACAGGCGCCCCAGCGCAAGCTGCAGATCTCGTGTTAGGCGTGCCAAGTTGGCCATCAGCAAGTGTGACTTCAAATGTAATCAAGACTGTGCTTGAAGAAAACTTAGGCTTAGATGTGGGTATGCAAAGTGGCACCAATCCGATCATATGGGAAGCCATGGATCGGAGCTCGATGCAGGTCCATCCTGAAGTTTGGTTACCCAATCAGCAAAATCTCTATCAAAAATACGTCGTTGATAATGGCACTGTGGTCAAAAATGAACACAGTGTTGAGGCTAAACAGGGGCTTTGTATCACCAAAGCCATGTCTGAGAAGTACGATATCACATCCATTTATGACCTGACTGATCCGGATAAAACGGCCTTGATGGACTCTGATGGCGATGGCGTGGGTGAAATATGGGCTGGTGAGCCTGGCGCAGCGTCAACTACCGTTGAAATTGTGCGAGCCAAAAGCTATGGCTACGATCAAACCTTAAAACTGGTTCAGGTCGATGTTCCTATCAACTTCGCAGCACTTGATGGAGCGGTGAAAGAAAAGAGGCCTTATGTCTTCTCTTGTTACACACCGCATTATGTCTTTGCGCTGTATGACATCGTGTTCTTAACCGAGCCGAAACATAACCCTGATACCTGGAAAACCATACAACCTACCGGAGATCCTGACTGGTTAGCAAAATCCAATGCCGATTCAGGGTGGCCTGTCACTTATGTACAAATGCACTATGCAAAAGCATTACAAAAAGAGCAGCCGGAAGCGGCTGAGATCCTAAAAAACTTCGCAATTAGCGCAGACATCATGAGCAAATGGAGTTACTCCGTTGTGGTCGGGAAAAAATCCCCGGATCAAGTTGCAACAGAGTGGGTTGCTAACAATCAAGATATCGTCAACTCCTGGTTAGGCCTGTAACACCGAGTCGAACAATCAGCCGCCCCTTTTCTTACTAACAAAAAAAGGGGCGGCATGAACGGTTCATATTTCTAAAAACCTTAACATAGGTATGGTTTAGTATGACGACAAATGTAATTCAATTAGAGAACGTCTGGAAAATTTTCGGCGATAATGCCGAACAAGCCATGGAAGCCGTCAAAAATGAAGGCTTAGATAAAGCCACTGTACTCGAACGCTTTGGCTGTGTTGTCGGCATTGCAGATGTGTCATTCGAAGTCGCCCGCAGTGAGATTTTTTGCATTATGGGCCTGTCAGGTAGCGGTAAGTCGACCCTTATTCGTCACCTTAATCGTTTGATTGAACCTTCAGCAGGACTGGTTAAAGTGCTTGATCAGGATATGTCGGCATTATCACACAATGAGTTGCGCCAAACCCGCGCTAAAAATATCGGCATGGTATTCCAGCATATGGCGCTCCTGCCCCACCGCACGGTTGCTGATAATGTTGCCTTCCCGCTTGAGGTACAGGGACTGCCAAAATCTAAACGCTGGGAAACGTCATTACACGCGTTATCTCTGGTTAACCTGGATGGTTTTGAATATCGCCTGCCCCATGAATTATCCGGTGGTATGCAGCAGCGGGTAGGTCTGGCAAGAGCGCTTGCCAGTGATCCTGAAGTGTTATTGATGGATGAACCATTTAGTGCGCTTGACCCGTTGATCCGTCATGAGTTACAGAATCAATTTGTCAACCTCACTAAAACACTACAGAAAACCACCGTATTCATTACTCACGATCTTGATGAAGCGATCCGTATCGGTGACCGCATTGCGATTATGAAAGACGGATGCCTGATTCAAATAGGTACACCGGAAGAAATTGTGATGCATCCTGCTGATGATTATGTCGCTGATTTCGTTAAAGGGATTTCTAATCTCAAATTAATCAATGCACATTCCATCATGTTAGACATTACCCCGGAAACCCTACCCAGCTCTATCAATATCGCAGATGTACCACGTGCTGATAAAAATACCAGTCTGGAAGCACTGATCGATATTTCAGTGTCTTCTAACCTGCCCATCATCGTCACCGATGAGGCGAATCAAGATATTGGCGTGATCAGCAAAGATACCCTGCTCAAAGGCATTAAGGGAGATGAAGAACATGAACACTAATAATGAAACAGCATCTGATAACTCAGTTGCCATTGCCTCGATTCATCGCTTTACCGAGCGTAAAGAAGATTATTACAGCGAACATTTTAGCAACATTCAATCTAATAATCGTTTGCATATTTCCTTCAATCTCTGCGCCGCGCTGTTTGGTCCCTTTTGGGCTGCAACGCGCAGGGTATGGGGATTCTTTTGGATAAGCAGCATTGCCCTTTTATTCTCCTTCATCTTATTAGGCCAGGGCTTATGGGGAAATTTAGGCGCGGATAAACTTGCACAAGCAGAGCGCCTGACCGCTAAATCACAAGAAATGGCCCTGAAGGGCGAGACTGCATTAGCGAGTGGTGCAGCAAACGCCAATGCTTTGTTACGTAATGCAGATAACCTTAAACGCGCCGCTGAAAAAGCGATAGCTTCAGCCCGGGAGGATGCCGTGGGCGCTGAAAAAAATGCGATTGTCGGGGCTATCTTGCTGGTGGTTATATTTTTTGCACAGGGTTTTAGCGCTAACACGGTTTACGAAAAACAATACTGCCGCTGGCGACAAGATGCCAATGTAGGGAATGGTTTTGATAATAAGAGCATGCTCTATGGGATGGCGATCATTGCTTTTATCTACTCGCTTACCCTATATCGTTTCATTGCATCGGAACAAATTAGCTGGTTAGTAGAGTTTCCCTCCGATAAAGCGATTTTTAATCATACAGCCAATTGGCTAAATGACATATTTGATTTCCTGGCGCAAAAAGGGGCTAACTTTTTTGACCTAATAACGCAAATTATCAATGCCTTTTTAGACGCTATCGAAACCGTTTTGGTTGATACCCCCTGGCCAGTGATCATGATGCTTATTATCTTCATGTCCTGGCGTATTTCCGGGGCGAAAGCCGCGCTGTGTACGGCGACCGCCCTTTCTTATCTTGCCTTTTTTGGTTATTGGGAAAAAAGCATGGCGACGATTTCTCTTTTGGGTGCAGCAGCAACGATTTGCGTGTTAGTTGGCGTGCCGTTAGGGGTGTTATGTGCCAAAAATAAAACCATTGATGCGATTACCAAACCCGCATTAGATTTCATGCAGACCATGCCAGCCTTTGTCTACTTAATACCGATCATTGCCTTTTTTGGTACCGGTAAACCACCGGGTGTGTTAGCCACCATCATTTTTGGTATGCCGCCAGTGGTGCGCTTGACCACATTGGGCATTCAACAGGTACCCAAGTCGATTGTTGAAGGTGCGTTAGCATTTGGCTGCTCACGTAAAAAGTTGCTCCTTGATGTCGAACTCCCGCTTGCAAAATCAAGCATTTTAGCGGGTATCAACCAGACTATTTTAATGTGCTTATCGATGGTGGTCATCGCATCTTTAATTGGTGCGGAGGGGCTGGGAACCGATGTCCTTCAGGCGCTTCAATTTGCCGCAAAAGGACAAGGATTACTGGCCGGTTTAGCCATCTTATTTTGCGCCATTATGATCGATCGCATTATCCAGGGGGTTTTTAAACCAAAAGACAAAACGGAATAAGGCAAAAGCAGCACCCTAACATTTAATTAAAATTCATTCAAAACAGAGAAAAGGTGAACTATGAAAGTATTAGTAATGGTAAAACGCGTCACAGATCCAAACGTCACGATTAGACCCAATACCGATAGCAGTGATGTCGATCTTAACAACGTTAAAATGGCAATGAACCCTTTTTGTGAAATCGCCACCGAAGAGGCCGTTCGCCTTAAAGAAGCAGGGATTGCGTCTGAAATTATTGTAATGACAATCGGTGAAAAACAATCTCAAGAGCAATTACGTACCGCGCTCGCAATGGGCGCTGACCGGGGCATACTGATTGAGACTGATGCGACATTAGAGCCCTTAAATATTGCCAAACTGGCAGCCAAAGTCGTTGAGCAAGAACAGATTGACTTAGTGTTACTGGGTAAACAATCCAGTGATAAAGATAATAACCAAACCGGACAAATGTTAGCGGCGATTAAAGATTGGGGACAAGCCACTTTTGCTTCTAAATTAGACATTAAAGATGACAAAGTGACCGTCACCCGTGAAGTCGATACCGGCTTACAAGTGATCGGTCTGAATTTGCCTGCTGTCATTACTTGTGATTTACGCCTTAATACGCCGCGGTTTGCGTCCTTACCCAATATTATGAAAGCAAAACGTAAACCTTTAGAGATCAAACCCGCTGCCGATTTTGCTATTGATCTTACCAGTCGCATAAAAATGCTGCATGCCGAATCACCGCAAGTGCGTGAAGCCGGTGAAATGGTAGGCTCAGTAAAAGAACTGATTGAAAAATTAAAAACCGTAGAAGGAGTACTGTAAATGACTATCTTAATTATTGCAGAGCACGACAATACCAACTTGAAAGACATGACCCTGAATACGGTGACTGCCGCGCTGGCCATTGGCGGTGACATTGACCTGTTAATTGCAGGTGAGAACTGTCAATCTGCCGCCAGTGAAGCCGCCAGAATTAGTGGTATTAACCGTGTTTTAGTAGCAGATAATGCCTGTTACAAAGGGCAACTATCTGAAAATGTATCGGCACTGATCATGTCTATTGCCGCTAACTATAGCCATATTATGGCGCCCTCTACCGCGAATGGGAAAAATATTCTTCCTCGTGTGGCAGCAAAACTCGATGTGTCGGTACTGTCAGACATCATCGCGGTGGAGAGTCCGGATACGTTTAAGCGCTCCATCTATGCGGGCAATATTATCGCTACGTTGCAGTCAAGCGATGCGATTAAAGTCATTACTGTTCGCGGCACGGCATTTTCTCCTGCGGACAAAAATGGAAGCGCAACCATGGCGTCACTTGAGCAGGTTCACGATGAAGCACTCTCTATGTTTATTCGCGATGATACCGTGGTCAATGAAAGAGCCGAATTAACCTCGGCCAAAATTGTTATTTCCGGCGGGCGAGGTATGCAAAATGGCGAAAACTTCTCCATGTTAGAGCAAATAGCGGACAAAGTGGGCGCCGCGGTGGGTGCCACGCGCGCGGCCGTTGACGCGGGTTTTGTGCCAAACGACATGCAGGTAGGACAGACGGGCAAAATTGTTGCACCTGATTTATACGTTGCCGTCGCGATTTCAGGCGCCGTGCAACACTTAGCAGGGATGAAAGAATCTAAAGTGATCGTGGCCATCAATAAAGATCCCGATGCCCCTATTTTCCAATGGGCGGATTATGGATTGATTGCTGACTTATTTGATGCGCTTCCTGAACTGGAACAAGCCCTGTAAGTATTGACCAGAGAGACTATGAAGAGAAGGAGAGCACGCATGCGTGAATCGATGGAATTTGATGTCGTTATCGTTGGCGCAGGACCGGCAGGTCTGTCCACCGCCTGCCGATTAATGCAACAATCACAACAAGAAGAGCGTGAATTAAGCATCTGTGTTGTTGAGAAAGGGTCAGAAGTGGGGGCACATATCTTTTCCGGGGCGGTCTTTGAGACGCGTGCATTAGATGAGTTATTTCCGGACTGGAAAAAGCGTGGCGCGCCACTCACTACCCCCGTGACCAGTGATGAAATTTACTTATTAAAAAATGCACAAAAGGCGCAAAAGCTATCTAATAGCTTAGTGCCAAAAACCATGCATAACGACGGTAATTATATTATCAGCGTCGGCAATCTCTGTCGCTGGCTCGCGGAGCAGGCGGAAGCAATGGGCGTTGAAATTTTCCCGGGTTTTCCTGCTGCGGAGATCCTTTATGGTGACGATGGTGAGGTAAAAGGCGTTATTACCGGTGATATGGGCATTGATGCGAAGGGTGAACAAAAAAGTGATTATATGCCGGGCATGGAACTTCATGCTAAATACACGGTATTTTCAGAGGGTTGTCGGGGTCACTTAGGCAAGCAATTAATCAAAAAGTATGACCTTGATAGTGAATCAGATACGCAACACTATGGTATTGGTATTAAAGAGCTGTGGGATATAGAGCCGGGCAAACATAAGCCTGGTTTAGTCATTCATGGCGCCGGATGGCCTTTGAATAAAGACACCAGTGGTGGTTCATTTCTTTATCATGCCGATAATAATCAAGTCATGGTCGGGATTGTTATTGATTTAAGCTATTCCAACCCGTTCATCAGCCCATTTGATGAATTCCAGCGCATGAAGCATCACCCATTATTCAAAAGCACCCTTGAAGGCGGGACACGTGTCTCTTATGGCGCCCGGGCGATTGCAAAAGGCGGGCTGAACTCACTGCCCAGAATGCACTTTCCCGGCGGCTTACTTATCGGCTGCGATGCCGGCACCTTAAATTTTGCCAAGATTAAAGGCACGCATACAGCAATGAAAAGTGGCATGTTGGCTGCTGAGTGTATTTTTTCAGCACTGATTAGCCCGACGCCAGTCAGTAACGAACTGACCTCATTTACAGAGAATTTTACTAACTCCTGGTTATATGAAGAGTTACACCAAACGCGTAATTTTGGTCCGGCAATGCATAAGTTTGGCACGTTATTGGGTGGCGCTTTCAACTACTTAGATCAAAACTGGTTCAAAGGTAAACTGCCTTTTACCCTGCACGATAAAAAACCGGATCATGCCCAGTTAAAACCCGCATCATCCTGCAAAGTCATCGAATATCCGAAACCGGATAATAGCATCAGCTTTGACAAACTGTCTTCGGTGTTTATCTCCAATACCAATCATGCAGAAGATCAACCCTGCCATTTAAAATTGCACAGCCACGCCGTGCCACTGGAAAAGAACCTGGCGCTGTTTGCTGGCCCGGAAGCGCGTTTTTGTCCGGCCGGTGTCTATGAGTTTGTTGAGGATCCGCAAAACGATCAAAAGCAATTACAAATCAATGCACAAAACTGTTTGCACTGTAAGACATGCGATATCAAAGACCCGACACAAAACATTACCTGGCAAGTACCCGAAGGTTTAGGGGGGCCTAACTATCCAAACATGTAATTTTTATCTATTGGGGGTGAATAAAATCAATAGCGTTTTATCACCACGAGTAATCAACCTCATTGCGCCGATGTTTGGCGCAACACAAGGCAAAGAAGGCAATTAATAATGACAACTGAAAATCCAAAGCAATTCGTTTTTACCGCTACCTGCTCGGCAAAAAGCAGCATCGTCGCCTCGGTCACCTCTTTTTTATCTGAACGTGGCTGTTATTTAAGTGAGCTGTCTCAGTTTGATGACCCTATTACCAAGCGTTTTTTTATGCGTACCGTCGGTTATATTGAATCGGGTGGTTATACTTTTGGCGACCTTAGTCAGGAATTTCAAGAAGTTGCAAAACAATTTGATATGGATTGGACATTAGAGCCTGCTGCTAAACCATGCAAGGTTCTGTTGATGGTGAGTAAATTTGATCACTGCTTGGCCGATCTGCTGTATCGCTTACACAAAGGCGAAATCAACATGGAAATCACGGCCATTGTTTCCAACCATTTAGATTTACGCCCAATGGCAGAGCGGGAAGGGATTCGCTTTATCTATTTGCCGGTCACTAAGGAAAACAAGCCGGAACAAGAAAAAGCATTGATGAATGTGGTCGAAGAAACCGGCACAGAGTTGGTGGTGCTGGCGCGTTATATGCAGATTTTGTCCAATGACCTTTGTCAGAAATTAGCCGGGCGGGCAATCAATATTCATCACTCTTTTCTGCCTGGTTTCAAAGGCGGAAAACCCTATCATCAAGCACATGAGCGCGGAGTGAAATTAATTGGTGCGACCGCGCATTATGTCACCTCCGATCTCGATGAAGGTCCGATCATCGAACAGTCAGTGCAAAGCGTCGACCATACCTTTTCACCGGAGGAATTGGTCGCGGTGGGTCGCAACACCGAAACCGTTGCATTGGCAAAAGCGGTAAAACTACACACTGAGAGTCGTACTTTCTTATATGGTAACAAGACGGTTATTTTCCGTTAAACCAATACAAGGTGAACGGCGCTTTTTGCTGTTTTTGTTAAAAATAGACACGG
>NZ_JBFGZY010000038.1:0-25813 GCF_041586535.1 Psychromonas sp.
CCAGAGCACCATATAGTTTAAAAAACGAACGCCAGAGCTGACTAAAAATCGCTCATTCTGCGTTGTGTCAGCTCGAAAGAGATCTCTATTCCTTCGCTAACACGCCTTGCCTGAGCGATTTTTAGTCGCTCCCGAAGGACGAGGCCCAAATGGTGCTGTTTTTTTAAACTATATGGCGCTCTAGTTTTTGTGTTTTCTTAAAACAGTTTCATCGCTGATCGGAGCGCGCTGTTTTTTTAAGCTTTGCTGCTTACGCTTCTCAACCTTTTCCCTGTTTTTTATATTTTTTATAAAATAATATTTCATACAAGCTGCAAAAATCCCGATCAGTATAATGATGATTGTAAAAGCGAAGATGACAGGATCATCAACCTGCATAGAGAAAAAATCCATTATAAGCTCCATTATACGCAGCATTAAGTAAACGATTATTTTAAATCCTAATATCTCAAAAATAGAATACATAATCCATTCATTTTTTGTTGTAAAAAATAGAAAACGCCAACAAAACATAACCATGGTGATATGCATAAAAGCTTAAGGAGAGCGATTAAGAAAAAAAAGGGGGGCATAAAAATGGGCAAAGTCAGTTTTTTAAATATATACCCATGTTACTTTAAAATGCATTGTCAGGCCCGATCTGGGAAGCCAGAGCAAGACGCAATATGAGGTAATGGTATTCCCTTTTCGATTATTGCAACGAAGCGCTGGTTTTCGATCTCGCGCCCCGTAGGGCAAGGCAAATTGTACCAATCTGCGTTGTGTCAGCTCGAAAGAGATCGCTATTCCTTCGCTAACACGCCTTGCCTGAGCGATTTTCAGTCAGCTCTGGCGTTCGTTTTTTAAACTATATGGTGCTCTAGCATCTCGGCACCATTTGCCTTGCTGACTTTGCATCTTGAAGTATCATGGGTATAAAAACAGATTAACTTTGCCCGCGACTGGATTTAAAAAGAGTGTTTTTCCTGATTGGCTTTACGGATTGTATTGATAAAAAAATATTCCAAATAACCCACAATTAAGCTGCTGACGCCAAGTACGAAAATCGCTAATAACCCCATGATAATCTCCTTTTTAATGGCTAAATAAAAGTAAATAAGAACCCAACAATGCTATCTTCTAACAGTAGAATATCGCTGACATAATGGATCTGACTTGGAGCGAGTATGGTAAAAAAAATCCCTTTTTAATGTGAGCTTTATCATAGAGTTCACTCATTATTTCAGCGCCTTTGTCATTATCGATTTTTATCAATGAAATAACCGGTAACTGAAGCGTAGCGGTACAGAATACTGCATTAATTTTCTGAATTCCGTCTGCGAAAGTTGGATTAGAGAAATATGGTCTCCTGCCTCTAGATATAGCTGTTCCTGGTCCATTAAAAACTCATCATAGACTCTGTCTATCTGATAAGCCTGAGCAAGAGGCGGAACAGCACCGTGTGCACAATCCTCAAACAGTTCATAGATATGGGATTCTTTCATAAGATGAAACTGACGATTAAAATGCTCATTTAAGGCATGTAAACTGATTTTATGGCTGGCAGGTAAAATTGCCATCAATTTAGTCCCCTGCAGATCTTCAAGCATGATCGCTTTAACAACCTGCGATGTTTTAATGTGCGACTGAATAGCTGAGCTCAGGGAATTTTTACTCGGTTTATGTTGCAATAATTGATATTCGATATGATTTTTATCCAGGTAATCACTCACTTTGTTTGCGATAGTCATGTGCAGATCTCCCTCAATGAAAATGATACTAAGAGTATAGCCCACTGTGCCTGAGCGGTGTAACAGACTGCGGGAAGTTCAGGCTTTGATTGAGCAGCCGGGGGCTTGTTTTTCTTTTTTTAAACCTGTTCTGAATTTCAGCGTAACCATAAATTGAAGGTTTTCACTGCGAATTGTTGCCATATTTCTTTATTATTTGTTTAAGTTAAGGATTGAACAGTGATAGATTAAATTCCCGAATATTTTATTACTCAAGGTCATGCCGATGCGTTTAACCATTTTCCGTAAGTTATTTATATCGTTATTGTTGATTAGTACAATAATGATGGCGGGCATGGCGCTGTTGATCAACAATAGTTTTCAAAGTGGTTTGCAGAATTACCTGAATCAGCGCGAGATTGAAAGAATGCAGGTGATTGCTGAATATATCAGTCAATATTACTCCCCGCAGTCCGGTTGGCTAATGATTGAAGAAAATCCTTCTCTGTGGGAAACTTTGTTAAGGCAAGCTGGCCAACAGTTTTCCGGAGAAAGAGGCAGGCATCGAAGAAATTCGTCTTTATCGTCGGTCAGTTCTCACGTATTTTTGTTAAATGCGCAGGGAGATCCTGTTCTGTATCCGGCCCGCCGTTTCACCGAGAGAGATAAAAAGGAACAGTTTATCCGCGTTCCTATTCTACTCGATGAGCAGACCATAGGCTGGATTGCCCTTAAACAGCGGCAAATGATCACTGGTAAGTTAACGGAAAGTTTCTTCAAACAGCAGTTAAATAATTTTTACTGGATCGCGGCCTGGGCGGCGCTGTTTTCTTTTGTGGTTGCCGCCTTATTAGTACGACATTTTCTGCAGCCTTTAAAAAACCTGCGCCTTGGTGTGCAGGCGTTAGAGAGCGGCAATTTTAAACATCAAATTCCGGTTCAGGGTGAGGATGAATTAGCTGAGTTATCACAAACCTTTAACCGTTTAACTAATACACTTAAGCTGCAAAAAATATCCAGAGAACAATGGATTGCGGATATCTCTCATGAGCTGCGCACCCCCATTGCTGTTCTGGTCAGTGAAATCGAGGCGATAGAGGATGGGATTCGCAGGCCTGAGCCCAAATACATTAAATCATTACATGAGCAGGTGATGAACCTTAGTCGGCTTATTGATGATCTTTATCAGTTATCACTTTCCGATGCCGGTGTTCTGATCACCAACCTTGAAGCAGTTGATTTAACGCAGCTGATCGATAGTAGCGCTAATCAGAATGAAGTTCGCCTGGCGGAAAAAAATATTCATCTGCAACGTCTTTATGATCTCAAGCAGAAGATAGTTTTACAGGCAGATAGGAAATCTTTATCGCAGCTTATTTCCAATCTTTTTGAAAATAGTTACCGTTATACGGATCCCGACGGGCAGCTCAATGTCAGCCTGTTAAAAAAGCAAAACAGCGTTGAATTGATTATCGAAGACAGCGCACCTGCCGTGCCTGATGATGCTTTACCCAGATTATTCGAGCGTTTATTCCGGGTTAACAAATCGCGCAGCAGAGCCAGCGGTGGATCCGGTTTAGGGCTATCTATTTGCCAGAATATTGTTAAAGCCCACGGCGGCGATATTCATGCCAGCCATTCCCCTTTAGGGGGGCTGCAAATAAAAATTTCACTGCCTTTAAAGGATAAATAAGAGATGAATTATGAAGATAAAAAGATTCTGATTGTAGAAGATGAGCCAGCACTGGCCAGCGTTTTATGTGAATACTTTATACAATCAGGTTTTAAAACCCAACTGATTGATAACGGCCTTGAAGTGATTGACTGGGTTAAAGAGCACCAGCCGGATTTATTGATTCTTGATTTAATGTTACCCGGGCGTAACGGCCTTGATATCTACCGTGAGTTACGCACTTTCAGTCAGGTACCCGTGGTGATGGCAACAGCCAGGGTGGACGAAATCGATCGCCTGTTAGGGCTGGAATTAGGTGCCGACGATTATATCTGTAAACCTTACAGCCCCAGGGAAGTGGTAATCAGAGTGAAGAATATTTTACGCCGTTCAAGCGAAGAGCATAGCCCTTTACAGGGGTATGCAGGTCTTAATATTGATGAACAGAAAATGCAGGTATCACTTAATCAAAAAGCGATTTTACTGACCCCGGCCGAGTTTCGTTTATTGGCCTTTTTTAATAAACATCCCGAGCAGGTCTTTAGCCGGGAGCAATTAATGACTCAAATCTATTCCGATAACCGGATCGTAACCGACCGTACGATTGACAGTCATATCAAAAATTTACGTAAAAAACTTCAGGATGCTTCACCGCAAAGTGAATGTATTAAATCGATTTATGGGGTTGGGTATAAATTAGCGTTATAAAATACTTTTTTTCTCCATATTCTCTACACATTTGCTCTCTATAGTTTATTCATACAGAAAATCATTGCATTTAGAAATACTGCCAAGTGCAACGATGATCCACTTTAATACTGAATTTAAATGAACCAAGAGGGTTAATATTATGAAAAAATCACTTTTAATTAGCAGCGTTTTATTACTGACCGCCTCTGCTTCTCTTTTCGCGGCAGATCAAAATCAAAGTACATCAGCTCAGATGGGCAATAATAACCGCCCGACCTTTGAGCAGTTAGATATGAATGCCGACGGTAAACTGGTAAAAGAGGAGCTACGCGGACGTTTATTAGCGCACTTCGACCAAGTTGATACTGATGCTGACGGCTCACTTTCTGCGGATGAGTTTAATAGCCGTGCCAAGATGGGACGTCATGGACATAAAGGCGATCGCCCGAGCTTTGAACAGTTGGATGAAAATAAAGATGGTAAGCTGGTAAAAGAGGAGCTACGCGGACGTTTATTAGCGCACTTCGACCAAGTTGATACTGATAGTAACGGTTCATTATCTGCGGATGAGTTTAACAGTCGAGCTATGATGGGCAAACAGGGACATCATGGACATAAAGGTCACCACGGCCATAAAGGCGATCGTCCGAGCTTTGAACAGTTGGATGAAAATAAAGATGGTAAGCTGGTAAAAGAGGAGTTGCGCGGACGTTTATTGGCGTACTTCGACCAAGTTGACACTGATAGTAACGGTTCATTATCTGCGGATGAGTTTAACAGTCGAGCTATGATGGGCAAACAGGGACATCATGGACATAAAGGTCACCACGGCCATAAAGGCGAACGTCCGAGCTTTGAACAGTTGGATGAAAATAAAGATGGTAAGCTGGTAAAAGAGGAGCTGCGCGGACGTTTATTAGCGCACTTCGACCAAGTTGATACTGATAGTAACGGTTCATTATCTGCGGATGAGTTTAATAGCCGTGCCAAGATGGGACGTCATGGGCATAAAGGAGATCGTCCGAGCTTTGAACAGTTGGATGAAAATAAAGATGGTAAGCTGGTAAAAGAGGAGCTGCGCGGACGTTTATTAACGCACTTCGACCAAGTTGACACTAATGCTGACGGTTCACTTTCTGCGGATGAGTTTAATAGCCGTGCCAAGATGGGTAAACAGAGCCAAAAAGGACATCATGAGGATAAAGGAGATCATGACCATAAAGGACATCACGGCCATAAAGGAGATCGTCCGAGCTTTGAACAGTTAGATGCAAATGGCGATGGCAGTATTTCAGCAGAAGAGTTTAATGCTGGTACAAAATAGTTAACTGATAATCCTGCTTTAATCAATAATGAAAAGGCGCTAACTGCGCCTTTTTTATTGCTTAATGATATTTTTAAAATGTTTTTTCTTAGTAAACAGGTAATCAATATCCGGTGGAAACTCTTTGTTGGATTTGGCGTGTTTGATCATGTCGAATACTTTAAATTCGGTTAATAGCGCATACTGGTAGGGGGTAAAGCTACCATTAGCCTGCAGCGTCGGGTCAAAATAGAGATCTCCCTTTTTAATGATAGCATGTTCGACCAAAGGATCTTCACAGCGATAGCCAAGCACATAACGCTCACCATGGCGATAAATGATATTCATATAGCTGTTGTAAAAACTCTCATTTTCCTTACGGGTGCACTTTGCCAACGCCTCTTCGGGCATTGCATTAACAGTTACAATTTTAATTTTTTCAGCGTTAAAATTTAGTGCAGTCAATTGGTGGTGGATAGCTGCAACTTCCAAGTCTGTCATAAATACCATTTAGTTTTTAGTTAGTAAAAATGGCCGCCATTATACGTTACTTGCTGTTGATGCCAATCACTATCACTCTGTTAGGAAAGATAACCAGCAAAATCAGCTGAGAGCTAAAGGTTGTCAGTCGTTATAAAAGCTTCATTGTGATCAGCATAGTTTGTTTTTTTATCTGGATCGACTCTACTACTGACCTGGCCATTTTTTCCTGTATTTCTTCATCTTTAAATTTGTATATCGGATAAACCTGCACCGCTTTTTCTAAACTCAGCAGGGCAATTCTTTTTATTTCCGGTATAAAGTCGGGCGGCATGTCATTTATTTCGACAGAGACAATGCTCGGGTTGATCAGGTAGAAAGCTCCCTTTTCCGGATTATAGATAACACTGCCTTTCACATATGCCTGCCCGGAGCTTTTGATACTGCCAAGGGCAAGCAGATCGAATTTTGTAGAAAGTCCCACTTGATCTGTGCCTTCAATAAAATCGACCCGGGACTCATATATTTTAGCGGCTAGATAGGCGGCTTCTCTTTCTAGCGGCAGTTCTCTGGATACTTTTTGCTGCAGTTCCTGCTCGGTGATTTGTAATGTGTAGGAAAGGGCCGCTGCAAATTGAGGTAAGAGTAACAAGCAGATAAATAATATTTTTGCGTACATGATGTTTCCTCTGGTAGCGGTGAAAGGTATCTGTGATGGTAAGTTTATATAATTAAATATTTTCTAAAATCCTGTATTTTTCCCTGCTCTGTCACGTTAAAACCTTCGTTTTCCAATAAAAGCTTTTGCCGTTGAAATGAATCACCACTGAGCGAAATAGAGCCCTGTGCGTTGACCACCCGAAACCAGGGTAACTTTGTTTCTGTGGGAAGGCGAGCCAGGATTTTACCAACATGCCGGGCATGGTTGGGATAACCGGCAGCGCTAGCTAAACGTCCATAGGTGGTCAGTTTACCTGCAGGAATATGAAAAAGCATGGTGTATAAAGCTTGTGCGAACTTATCCATTTTTTCTCCCGTCTGAACACTTTATTGACCACCCGATAAATCCTGCGTGGCTCATTTACCCTACCTTTATACAGCATTTGTATTGCGGGGTGATCAAATATCAAAAATTTTACGTATTAGTAACACTACCAAGGAGTGTCACATGAAATTAGCTTTATTCCCACTGTCCGTTTTTTTACTGCCTGGCGGTATAACGCGCTTGCGTATCTTTGAAGCGCGTTACAAAAGGTTAGTTGCAGAGGCGATGGCAAGTGGTCAGGGGTTTGGATTATGTCTGCCCAATGGAGAAAAAGGTCTGTATGCCATAGCTACCAGAGTTGAAATCTATGACTTCGGCCAGGATGGAAATGGTTTGTTAACCATTGATATAAAAGGAGTAGAACGATTTACTTTTGATAATATCACCTCTGATAGCGATGGTTTATTACATGCGGATGCAACCATGATTAAAGACTGGCAAGCAGCTGAAGTCAGCGCAGAGTATCAGTTTATGCTGCCGCCCTTAAAAATGGCGTTAACTTCACACCCTTTGTATTCCCAGCAGGATAATCAGCAAACTTTTGACAATCTCAGTTGGGTTTGCCGGCGCTGGTTAGAGTTATTACCGATACCGGTGGATAAAAAGTATTGGCTTGCCAACCAAAGCAGTTTAGCGCCGAGCATTGATTTTATCCGTGAAGTGATTAATGAATCAAACAGGTGAACCGTTTTGCGGCCAACAACATAGCACTTAACAATAAAATTTCTTATTAAATGATCCTTTTTTAATTTTCCGTCGTAGTGACCCTTTAACTACATCCGTTCGTCTTATAATGTTAAGGGTAATAGATATGATTGTGAATATAGCACATAACTTGGCGGACAGAAGATTGAATAATAGTGAGTTGGATAACCTTGACGATCAGCAGTTGCAGATAAATTTGTGGCTGGAAAAGGTTGCTAAAGAGCAGGACAAACAGGCCTTTGCGCAGCTGTTTAAATGGTTTGCACCGAGAATTCGCGGTCATGGTTTACAGCGTTTTAAGCAGGAGGCGATGGCAATGGAACTGGTACAGGAAACTATGTTATTAGTGTGGCGAAAAGCGCCTATGTTCAACGCCGAAAAGGGCAAAGCCAGCACCTGGATTTATACGGTAATGCGTAATCAATGTTTTGATATGCTGCGTAAAAAACAAAGCCGGAAAGAAGATAGTATCAGTGAGGATCTCTGGCCGATGATTGAAGAGCAGGAAGCCGCTCAGGAAGGGGATCATTTTCAGAAACGACTATTATTAAGTCATCTTAACAGCTTACCTTTACAGCAAAAACAGGTGGTTGAAGCCATTTACCTTCAAGAGATGACCCAACAGGAGTTAGCCGTTCATCTCGATGTACCGTTAGGTACGGTTAAATCCCGGCTTCGCTTGGCAATCGCAAAGTTAAAATCAAAACTGGAGGCGGAGAATGATTAAGCATCATCCAACACGTGAATTATTAATTAAGCACAGTAGTGCACAGTTACCGCTTGCCTTATCAATCGGGGTCAGTGTGCACCTTGAAATGTGTGCTCAATGTCAGGCGCAGGCAAGCCGGATAACCACCCGCCAGGCAGATCTGTTATGGTCGCAAGATGGATCTCAACATATTGATTTTTCGAGTATGTTAAATAATATTTTAGAGCAACAACCTGATTCCCCTGTTAAGCAGGAAAGTAAACCGGTTAACAGTACTTGTGTGGCAGGCAGTGAATATCAGTTACCCCGAGCATTGACCGCTTTTGAACAGTTAAAATGGTCAGCGTTCGGCCCGATAAGCCGTGCGCGAATTATTAAAGATGCCGATAATACCCGAGCCAGTTTATTACATATCGATAAAAATGGTGTTATTCCAAGCCATAAGCACAAAGGTTATGAATTAACGCTATTATTAGAGGGATCATTTGCCGATCAGAATGGTGAGTATCATAAGGGGGATTTTATCTGGCTGGATAATCAGGTAGAGCACGCTCCATTTACCCGGGAGGGCTGCCTTTGCTATACGGTTCAGGATGCACCCCTGCAGTTTGTTTCAGGTTTCAGTAAAGTACTCAATCCGCTTGGTCAGCTGATTTATTAAAATGTGGCGCTCTTCGATAATATCATCGCTTGCAGTTAACGCATTGTAATTATTGATATTAAAGTTATTTTCATGGTTTATAAGAACTCCAGGTGAAACAAGATGTATCAATTTTCCGATAAAAAAATTCAAGTTGGTATCAGCAGTTGTCTGGTCGGCAACAAAGTACGCTTTGATGGCGGCCATAAGCAGAGTACCTATTGCCAGAAGGTCTTGGCCAATTATTTTGATTTTAAACCTATCTGTCCGGAAATGGCGATCGGTATGGGAGCACCAAGAAAGGCGATTAGGCTGATTAAGGATGAAGACCGGATTCGCGTGATTGCCAGTGACGGCAGCTTCGAGGTGACCGAAAAATTAAATGATTTTTGTGAACAGACCAGCCCTTTATTAACTCCGTTCAGCGGTTATATCTTCTGTGCCAAATCACCAACCTGCGGAATGGAGCGCGTTACCTTGTATAAGGAAGGAACCAATCAGGGCAACCGTGATGGGGTCGGGGTGTTCGCTGCAAAGATTATGGCTGATCATCCTTTAATGCCGGTAGAAGAAGATGGCCGGTTAAATGATATGTTATTACGGGAAAATTTTATCACCCGCGTTTTCGCCTATCATAAATGGCAATCATTAGTGGCTGGCGGGCTCACTATAGGCAAAATTATTCAGTTCCATGCTGCGCATAAATACCTGTTAATGGCTCATAACCCGACGCTTTATTATAAACTTGGGCCTCTTTTGGGCGGCCGTAAAGAACCCGTAGAGGAGACCGCAAAACTATATATAGAAGGCTTTATGGCCACTCTGAAAACCCTGCCTAACCGTAAAAGTCACTCTAATACCTTATCCCACCTGCAGGGGTATTTTAAGCGTGTGTTAAGCAGTGAGCAGCGCGTTGATTTAGCCGATAATATTGATAAATACCGTCAGGGGTTATTACCGTTAATGGCGCCCATTACGCTGATCACCCATTATCTTACTATCTACCCTGATCCTTATCTGCAGCAGCAGGTATACCTGCATCCTCATCCCGATGAATTAAAACTTCGCTATGCGCATTAAAAAAGGAGAAATTTTTGTTAATGGAGAACAATTATGCAGTTAGTTTGGTTTCGTAGAGACTTAAGGGTTGCAGATAATGCGGCTCTATATTATGCCGCGTTACAGGGGCCGGTGACCGCAGTTTATTTTGTCACCCCAAAACAGTGGAAAAATCATCACTTAGCGCCTATTCAGGCTGACTTTATAGAACAAAACTTGAAAATGTTAGCCGGAGAATTAGCCGCTTTAGGTATCGCTTTATTAGTTGAAGAGGTGGCGGATTTTGCCGCTATACCTGGCCGCCTTGCTGAATTACACAAAGCTTTGCAGGCAGAGACTATTCATGCCAATGCAGAACCGGAAATTAATGAAAAAGCGCGCGACCAGGCGGTTGTCAATGCAGGTTTACCTTTACAGCTTTACCAGTGTGACTGCATTTTAGAGGCCGGCAGCGTACTCACCAAACAAGGTGAAATGTATAAGGTCTTTACCGCTTTCAGAAATGCCTGGATGGCAAAAGTAAAGCAGAGCAATCTCAGATCCTTGCCTAAACCCGCAGTGCAGTTAGCAACCGTAACTCCGCCTGTTGAACAACACATAGTGGTGCATTACGACAAAAAATCCAGTCAGGCCTGGCCTGCCGGTGAAACAGAAGCGCAACGGCGTTTACAGCATTTTATTGTGCAGGATGTAGAAGATTATCATCTCCATCGGGATTTCCCTTCCCTTGATGGCACATCACAGCTATCAGCGTATCTGGCTCTTGGGGTGATCAGTGCGAAGCAGTGTGTCAATGCGGTACTGGCTGCTTTCCCCTATGCCCTTGATGCCAAAGAGTCCGGTGCTTTCTGCTGGGTAAATGAAATAGTCTGGCGGGAGTTTTACCGTCATCTGATAATACTGAATCCGGAGTTATGTAAAGGGAAAAACTTCAATAAACTCGCCGATAATATTCACTGGAGTAATAACCGTGATTTGTTTCAAGCCTGGTGCGAAGGGCGCACGGGTTATGGCCTGGTGGATGCGGCGATGCGCCAGTTAAATGAAACGGGTTGGATGCATAACCGCTTGAGGATGGTGACCGCCAGTTTTTTAACCAAGCATCTGCTTATCGACTGGCGGTGGGGGGAGACCTATTTTATGGAGCACCTGATCGACGGTGATTTGGCCTCTAATAACGGCGGCTGGCAATGGGCTGCGAGCACCGGTTGTGATGCGCAGCCCTATTTCAGAATTTTCAATCCTATTATTCAAAGTCAAAAATTTGATCCAAAGGGATTGTTTATCCGTAAATATGTTCACGAGCTCAATGAATTTGATAATAAAAAAATTCACCTGCCGGTGAAGCCAATCGTTGAGCATAAGCAAGCCAGATTAAATGCATTAGACAGATATGCAGTACTAAAAAAGGGTTAATAATGGCCACTGAACTGATTGATAAATTTTGCCGTCTCTATGAAAGCTTAGATAAGCACAATCTTGACCAGTTAGGGTTGCTTTACAGTGACGATATTAACTTTATTGACGCTCTGCATAATCTTAACGGCCTGGATCAGTTGAGTCATTATTTTGCCAATCTTTATGCAAATCTGTTGTATTGCCACTTTAGTATCGAACAGGTGATTGAAGATCAGGGGCAGGCCTCTGTTATTTGGATAATGGAGTATGCGCACCCCAAAATTAATAAAGCCAATGCTATTGTTGTTAACGGCTGCTCGCATCTTAAATACGATGAAAAAATTTATTACCACAGAGATTTTCTCGATATGGGGCAGATGCTCTATGAACATCTGCCGTTATTAGGCGGAGTGATCCGCACGGTTAAAAAACGGGTTGTATCATGAAACGTATTCTTATCACCGGAGCAACCTCCGGTATCGGTAAAGCACTGTGTGAGCTCTATCAAAGCCGGGGTTATGAAGTTATCGCCTGCGGCCGCAATCAGCAGGTGCTGGATGAAATTGCCCGGTTAGAAAATATCTCCACGTTGTCCTTTGATATCAGCGATAAACAGCAGGTAAAGCAGGCATTGGCAGCACTGCCGGATCTGGATATGGTGATTTTAAATGCCGGTAGTTGTGAGTATATCGATGATCCTAAAAATTTTGACGGTGATCTTTTCGCGCGTGTCATTACAACCAATTTAATCGCCTTAGGTTATTGTCTGCAAAGTGTGTTGCCTAACATAAAAAGAGGCGGGCAACTGGCATTGATGGGCTCCAGCGCAAGTTATTTACCCTTTGCCCGCGCGGAGGCCTACGGGGCCAGCAAGGCGGGGGTGGCCTATTTAGCGAAAACCTTAGCATTGGATCTTATTAAGGATGAAATTGATGTTTCTCTGATCAATCCCGGTTTTGTTAAAACCCCGTTAACCGACAAAAATGATTTTGCCATGCCGATGCTGATAGGCGCCGATCAGGCTGCACAGTATATTTTTAAAGGATTAAAAAAAGGCAAAAAAGAGATTCATTTTCCAGCTGCTTTCACTCTGACCCTTAAGTTTTTTGCCTTATTACCCCAGTCAGTGTGGACTTTTGTCTCTACAAGGATGATCAACAAATGAAAAAAATAGCCATTATCGGCAGTGGTATTTCCGGGTTAACCTGCGCGCATCTACTAAACAGTCAATATGATATCCAACTCTTTGAAGCGGGCGACTATATCGGTGGCCACACCGCGACAAAGGATATTTCCTACGCGGGGAAAAACTGGCGCATCGACACTGGATTTATTGTCTTTAATGACAGAACCTACCCGAATTTCGAAAAATTGCTGGCAAAGATAGGTATTGACCGAACGGCGACGGAGATGAGCTTTAGTGTAAAAAATGAGGATAGCGGCCTGGAGTATAACGGCAATAATCTAAACACCTTATTTGCCCAGCGTGGGAATATTTTTAATCTCAAGTTTCTTAAGCTGATTAAAGAGATCCTGCGTTTTAATAAGTTATGTAACAGCGCCTGGGACAATAAAACGCTGGATAAAGAGATTAGTTTAGGGGATTTTTTGGATAACAAAGGGTTCAGTGAATACTTCTGCGTACATTATATTTTACCGATGGGCGCGGCAATCTGGTCGGCCAGTTTAGAAAATATGAAAGCTTTTCCGCTGTATTTCTTTGTCCGTTTTTTTTACAACCATGGTCTTTTGACGGTCAATGACCGTCCGCAGTGGTATGTGATTCCCAATGGCTCTGATAGTTATGTGGCGCCGTTAATTGAGGGGTTTGCAGATAAGATCCACCTGAAAACCGCCGTTACTGAGATTATCCGTAAAGCGGGGCACATTGAACTAAAAACTGCTCACGGTGAGTGGCAGAGTTTTGATGAAGTGATCCTTGCCTGTCACAGCGATCAGGCGCAGCAGATACTCGGTGATCTTACTCAGGATGAGCAGGCAGTGCTCGGCAAGATGGCTTATCAAAATAATGAGGTGGTGCTGCATAACGATACGTCGATGCTGCCTGAGAATGAACGCGCCTGGGCGGCGTGGAATTATCATTTGAACAGCGATAATCAGCGTCCTGCCGCAGTGACCTATAATATGAATATACTGCAGAATTTACCTGCTGATGCACCACTGTTCTGCGTGACTTTAAATCAGACCCGCGCGATCGATAAAGATAAAATTTTAGCCAGGTTTAACTATGCGCATCCGGTTTTTAATCAGCAGAGTATAACTGCGCAGCAGAAAAGAGAGGTTATCTGCGGGAGAAACAACACCCATTTTGCCGGGGCGTACTGGTATAACGGGTTCCATGAAGATGGCGTGAAGAGTGCCCTTGATGTGTGCCGGCGTTTCGGTGTTTCACTTTAGGCGGTAAAAGGAATTTGTAATGGAAAAACTTAACTCCGCTATTTATGTTGGTGAAGTCAGGCATAAGCGCCTGCAGCCTTGTGAACACAGTTTTTTCTATAAGATATTTTTCCTGGCGATTGACCTTGATGAAATGGATAAACTAAATACCTTATGCTGGTGGTTTAAGCGTGACAAGTTTGCTCCATTGAGTTTTCGCTCTTCTGACTATCTGCAGCAAAAAGAGCGTGTCACTAAACAGCTGGTCTGGCAGAAAGTAGAGCAACTAGGCGGTGAAAATTTAGCGGGGAAGGTGCTGTTTATCGGGCAAATGCGCTGTTTTGGCCTGTATTTCAGCCCGATCAACTTGTATTACTGTTATAACCAGAGTAACCAGCTAGCTTATTTATTAGCTGAAGTCAGTAATACCCCCTGGCATGAGCGCCATTATTATCTTATTGATATCAACTCAGATTTAACCTGCGATAAAGATTTTCACGTGTCACCTTTTATGGACTTGAATATGCGCTATCAGTGGCGGATTAAAGCCCCCGGAGAAGATTTAATTCTGCACATAGAGAATTACAGTGAAAAAAAAATATTCTCCGCCAGTTTGAATATGAAGCGTATTGAATTTTCCAATCAAAATTTACGCAACTGTGTGCTGTCCATTCCCGTGATGACCCTAAAAACTCTGGCAGGTATTTATTGGCAGGCATTAAAACTGTTTATTAAAGGGGTTCCTTATGTTGCCCACTCTACAAAAAAAGGAAATTGAGCATGTCTGTTAATACTTCACGAGTCAGTAGCAGCAGTAAAAGCATGGCTTATCTGGATCAATTTGCAAAAAAAATACTGGTTTCAATATTAGGCACAATGCGGCAGGCTTGTCTGCTGCTGGTTGATGATAAGCAGGAAATAGTGCTGGGCAATCCCAAGGCGAGTTTAAAAGCTAAGGTAGTGATTAAAAACCCTAAAACCTACCGCAAAATTCTCTTCGGCGGCAGCATGGCAGCCGGCGAGTCCTATATTCAGGGCTGGTGGAGCAGTCCGGATCTCACTAAAGTAATTCAGGTATTAGGGCGAGAGCAGGGGGTGCAGGACAAACTTGAACAACGTCTTGCCAAAGTGATGACCATTCCCAGCTGGATTTATCATAAAACCCGTAAAAATACGCGCCATGGGGCGAAAAAGAACATTGTTGCCCATTACGATCTCGGCAACGAGATGTATCAGCTTTTTTTAGATAAAGAGATGCTCTATTCAAGTGCTATCTACCCGAGTGCGGATGCCAGTTTAGAAGAGGCGCAGCTGCATAAATTAAAAACTATTTGTGAAAGATTAGAATTAAAAAAAGGCGAAACACTGCTGGAAATCGGTACGGGCTGGGGGGCGTTAGCCATTTATGCCGCGCAACATTATGGCGTCAAGGTCACCACGACCACCATTTCAGATGCGCAATTTGCTTATACCGAGGCTCGTATCAAGCGCCTCGGGTTGGAAGAGCAGATTACCTTGTTGAAGTCTGACTACCGGGCACTGAGCGGAGAGTATGATAAATTAGTTTCCATCGAGATGATTGAAGCGGTTGGACATGAGTATCTGGCGAGTTTTTTTGAAACCTGTAACAAGCACCTTAAAGCACACGGGAAGATGCTGATTCAGGCGATTACTATTGCTGATCAGCGTTATGACAGTTACCGTGCTAATGTGGACTTTATCCAGCGTTATATTTTCCCGGGCGGTTGCTTACCCTCAATTAATGTGATGGCGTTTAACGTATCCCATAAAACGGATATGGTGATTACTGGCCTGCATGATATCGGTATGGACTATGCCAGAACCTTAAAGCACTGGAGTGAGCAGTTTGAGGCTTCTCTTTTGGAGATTAAAAAACTCGGCTATGGAGATGACTTTATCCGTTTGTGGCGTTTTTATTTAAGCTATTGTGAAGGCGCGTTTTTAGAAAGAAATATCAGTACGGTACATTTAATTGCCGTCAAACCCGCTTTTAGAAAACAGAGCGATTAATATGGTCAATTTTATCAGCAGATATTTTTACTGGATAAATCTTGTCTGGTTTCAGTTAATCTGGTGTATCGCGGTTTTTTTTACTGCGGGCGGAGAGCCGTTTTTGCTCTTCTCTCTGCTGCTGCATTTTTATTTAACACCCACCCGAAAACAGGATCTTGCCAGCCTAATCAGCATCGTTTTAATAGGCGCACTGGCAGAAGCAGGCATCTCCTGGCTTGGCTTTATGGTCTTCCCGGAAGGTGCTTTATTACCAATCTGGCTGCTTTTATTATGGGCTCACTTTGCCGTGACACTTAATCATGGCATGTCCTGGTTGAATAAAATACCGGTTTATCTGCAGGTTGTATTTGGCGGATTATTCGGCCCGCTGAGTTATTATGTCGGATACAAATTAGGCGCAGTTTATTTTCCGCCACCAGAGTGGCGCACATTATTTATAATGATAGTGATCTGGTCGGCCCTTTTACCCGTATATCTAATGTTATCACGAATATATGGGGCTCGTTATGGCTATTCTGCACAATAATCCAGTTAAAAAAAACATCCTGCTTCTGCTTAGTTTTACTATCGCCATCCTGTTTTTTAATCCGGCCTATTCTGATGTAACCGCGCAACTTAAAACCGTGGGGAAAGGCAAAATGTCCTGGTTTCTGATGGAGATATACCAAGCCTCATTACACAGTTCTGATGGTGCTTATAGTTATAAAAAATATCCTCAGGCATTAAAAATTCGCTACCAACGCGATTTTAAGAAAGAGTGGCTTGTTGATGCCACCGCAAAAGAGTGGCAAAAAATGCCTATTCCCCGTCAGCAATATAAACCCTGGTTAAGACAGCTCTCTGTGTTGTGGCCTGACGTTAAAAAGGGCGATAGCATCACTTTCCTGATTGCTGAAAATGGTAAGGGCAGTTTTTATCATAATAACCGTTTATTAGGCCAGGTAGACAATCCGGATATGGCCGAAGCATTTCTTGATATCTGGTTAGCCAAAAATACCAGTCAACCTCGTTTACGCAGACAATTAATAGGTGGATAAGATGAAAGCAGTTATTGTTCTGATTTGTAGTGTCATGGTTTGTGCCTGCAGCGCGCAAAGCCTGGATGATTATGTTAACTCCTCTCCCAAGTTTGATGTTGAAAATTATTTTAACGGGCAGTTACAGGCGAAGGGCATTGTGATGGATCGTGGCGGTAAAGTAACACGCCGTTTTAGCGTGGAAATGATCGGGACCTGGCAGGGTAGACAAGGTAAATTAGAGGAATGGTTTGTTTTTGATGATGGTGAAAAAACCACCCGTACCTGGCGGATAACGAAATTAAGTGAAGGACGTTATAGCGGCACTGCAGAAGATATCATCGGCATAGCCGCCGGTGAAAGTGGCGGGTTTGCACTGCACTGGGATTATCAGTTGGAGTTGCCCTTTGAAGGCAAGATGGTGACTGTGAGTTTTGATGACTGGTTATATCAAGTGGATAATAACGTAGTAATAAATCGTAGTTATATCACTAAATGGGGATTTCGGGTTGGCGAGGTAATTTTGGTAATCACTAAAAAATAACTGTTGCTGTAAAATCGTGGAGCAGGGTTTTATAGCAATCCGGTAAATATCCGGTCAACCGCCCCTTCAAATCAATATCAACTGCTTCGTGTTGCATCTCGTCTGCTATTTCTCATTACAATCACTTCTTTTTTAACTTTTTCCTGCGCAACAGATGGCTATTCACTTACCCCGGCGAACAAAGCTGCTTTTCATTGTTAATAATAATAAAATTACGCTGGAAAATGAATTTTTAATCGTTTATTTTACATAAAAACCGTTTTAAGATTGTCCGTTTTTCATTTCAAATTGGCATTTTTTAGGTTTATTTTATGCTTGTTGTATATAAAAAAGAAATGAATGAGATTGTTTTGATGGGTGTTTTTAGGGAGATATAGCTTATTTAACAATGTGTTAACAAAGCGTGGCCCCACAAAATAACAAAATTGGATTTTATGTTGTTGAGACGGTAGAATGAATAAAATATAACCCCTGTTATTAGGATGATTATAGAGCAATAATATACGAGAAGCTGTTCTCGTCTATAAAGCGCTGTCGGCGTTATTTTTTGAATTAGGAAACTTTTTTAGAGTGTATTTTTGCACTGTAAGGCAGTTTCTTTTCTGTAAAAATAATAATTAATTGCTTAGTTGTGTCTTTATCTACAGATTAAGCCCTAACTAGTACTTTGAAACATGACATGTAAAACAGTATAAGTTTACTTTACCGTTTTATCTTGAAGGACGTATTTATGACTAATATAGAGCAAAACGCTCAGGGCCTTTATGTGCCAGAAATGGAACATGATGCCTGTGGTATCGGATTTGTTGCACATTTAAAAAATAGCAAGTCACATAAAATTGTGACCCAGGCTTTAGATATGCTTGCACGTATGGAGCACCGTGGTGGTCAAGGCTGCGATCCATGTAGTGGCGACGGTGCCGGTATTCTTTTACAAAAACCGCATGAATTTTTAGTAAATGAAGCGTTAAAAGTTGGCATAACCCTGCCCAAGTTTGATCAATATGGTGTAGGTACCATCCTTTTTCCAAAAGATAGCAACCAGCGTAAAGAATGTCGTGAAATTTTAGAACGAAATGCTCAACGTTTAGGTCTTGAAGTGATCGGTTACCGTGTTCTTCCTGTTGATAACTCAATGCTTGGCGCAGATCCGCTAAGCACCGAACCACAGTGCGAACATATGTTTGTAACCGGTGGTCCGGATATGGAACCGGCTGTATTAGAGCGTAAATTATTTATTCTGCGTAATTACTCAATACGTATCTGTCTGCAGTCAGTTGCCGGCATTGAAGATTATTTTTACATTAATACCTTCTCGTACAAAACCATTGTTTATAAAGGCCAGTTAACTACTGAGCAGGTACCTCAGTACTTCCTTGACTTACAAAATCCAAGCATGGTAACGGCGCTTGCACTGGTGCATTCGCGTTTCTCTACTAATACTTTCCCGCGCTGGCGTTTAGCGCAGCCTTTCCGTTATATCGCGCACAATGGTGAAATTAATACCGTACGCGGCAATATTAACTGGATGAAAGCGCGTGAAGCGCTGCTGCAGGCGGAATTTTTCAGTCGTTCAGAATTAGATATGTTGATGCCAATCTGTACCGACGGTATGTCGGACTCGGCAAGTTTTGATATGGCCCTGGAGCTGCTTGTACTTTCCGGCCGTAGCTTGCCCCATGCGTTGATGATGATGATTCCTGAAGCCTGGCAGGAAAACGCAAAAATGGATCCCAAGCGTCGCGCTTTCTATCAGTACCATGCGAACTTAATGGAGCCTTGGGATGGTCCTGCTTCTGTTTGTTTTACTGACGGAGTGCAAGTTGGTGCAACGCTGGACAGGAACGGTTTACGTCCTTCACGTTATTGTGTGACTAAAGATGATTTTCTGATCATGGCATCGGAAAGTGGCGTCGTTGATATTGAACCTGAGAATATTAAACTTCGTGGTCGTTTACAGCCGGGTCGTATTTTTGTCGCGGATCTGCAGCAGGGCCGTATCATCTCTGATGATGAAGTAAAAGACACTATTGCAGCAAGAAAGCCATATGAAACCTGGCTGGCGGATAATCTGGTTAAGTTAGAAAATCAGCCTGCCGCATTAGAACGTAACCTGCAACCTAAAGATGGTCACCTGTTACGCCGCTTGCAAGCTTTTGGTGTTTCTTCTGAAGAGCTTAATGAAATTGTATTGCCTATGCTGCGTGAGGGTAAAGAGCCTTTGGGTGCAATGGGCGTCGACTGGCCGCTTGCTGTTCTTTCTCATCAATCTCAGCATTTATCACACTACTTTAAGCAGTTGTTCGCGCAGGTAACTAACCCGCCAATCGATCCGATTCGTGAGCGTATGGTTATGTCGCTGAAGACTTATTTAGGTAAAGATCAAAATCTTTTATCTGAAACGCCGGAGCACTGCCATAAAGTAGAGCTTGAGTCGCCGGTATTAAGCAATGCTGAACTGCAAAAAATCAATGCATTAGACCATAAAAATCTGCAGGCTAAAACATTAGATACGTTATTCAGAGCAACGGGTGCACCTGGTCAGCTGGCTAAGTCATTAGATCGTATCTGTCGTTATGCGGAAGATGCAATTCATGATGGTTACTCGATTATTATTCTTTCGGATCGCAGTGCCACTTCTGACCACGCGCCTATTCCTGCGATGCTGGTAACCGGTGCTGTACATCACTACCTGATCAAACGCGGTCTACGCGCACTTTGTGATATTGTTGTTGAAACAGGCGATGTACGTGAAACACACCATTTTGCAACTGTGATTGGTTACGGTGCATCTGCGGTCAACGCTTATTTAATTGAAGAGATGATCGTTGATTTACAAGCGAAAAAACGCCTGCCTGCAGATAAAAAAGTCTCAGAAATTTTTGCTTCGTACAAATACGCAATCGACTCCGGCTTATTGAAAATATTCTCTAAAATGGGTATTTCAACTATCCAGTCATATCAGGGTGCACAGATTTTTGAAGCACTCGGTATCAGTAAGGCAGTGGTTGATGCCTACTTCAAAGGCACTGTAACGCGTATTCAAGGTTTATCAATCGATGATATTGCAACGGAAGTTCTGGGGCGTCATCGTTTTGCATATCCGCTACGTGAAGTGCCTGCCACACGTTTAGATGTAGGTGGGGTTTACCAATGGAAACAGCGTGGTGAAAAACACTTATTTAATCCGACAACGATTCCTTTACTACAGGATTCAACGCGTAATAAAAATTATGCGGAATTCAAAGAGTACTGTGCAGCCGTCGATGCGCAGGGTGACGACGCGGCAACCTTACGCAGTCAGTTTGAATTTGTACCTAACGCTACTGGGCCAATCCCGCTGGATCAGGTTGAATCGGCTGAAAAAATTCTAAAACGTTTTGCTACGGGGGCGATGAGTTTCGGCTCGATTTCTCACGAAGCACATTCAACGTTAGCGATTGCAATGAACCGTATCGGCGCGAAATCTAACTCCGGTGAGGGTGGTGAAGATCCAATTCGTTTCCTGCCGAAAGAAAATGGCGATTGGGAGCGTTCTGCGATTAAACAAGTGGCATCAGGGCGTTTTGGCGTGACCTCATACTACCTGACCAATGCTGCAGAGATTCAGATTAAAATGGCGCAGGGCGCTAAACCTGGTGAAGGTGGGCAGTTACCTGGTCACAAAGTAGATGACTGGATTGGCCGTACGCGTCACTCGACTCCTGGCGTAGGCTTGATTTCTCCGCCACCGCATCACGATATCTATTCAATTGAAGATTTAGCCCAGCTGATTTTCGATTTGAAAAATGCCAATCGTAAAGGCCGCGTGAATGTGAAGTTAGTATCAGAAGCCGGTGTCGGTACAATTGCATCGGGTGTTTGTAAAGCTAAAGCGGACGTAGTATTAATCGCGGGCTTTGACGGTGGTACCGGTGCATCGCCATTGTCATCGATTCGTCATGCAGGTTTACCATGGGAGCTGGGTCTGTCGGAAGCACACCAGACGCTGCTTAAAAATGGTTTACGTAACCGTATTGTTGTTCAGGCTGATGGTCAGATGAAAACACCGCGTGACTTAACGATTGCGACATTATTAGGTGCGGAAGAGTGGGGCGTCGCAACAGCTGCACTGGTTGTAGAAGGCTGTATTATGATGCGTAAATGTCATTTAAATACTTGTCCTGTTGGTATCGCAACACAAAATAAAACGCTTCGTGAACGTTTTGACGGCCGTGTTGAAGATGTTGTTACTTTCTTCCAGTATCTGGTTGAAGGGATGCGTGAAAACATGGCGATGCTCGGTTATGCAACGATCAATGAGATGGTCGGGCAGACTCAAAACCTGAAAGTGCGTGAAAATATCAAGCACTGGAAATACAAAAACTTAAACCTAAGCACTATCTTATTCAAGGAGCCTGCAAAAGAGGCTGATGGTCTGTTCAATCAAACAGGTCAAAACCATAATCTTGAAAATGTGCTTGATAGAGAGTTAATTAAATTAGCAAAACCTGCACTTGAAAAAGGTGAAGCGGTAAGCGGTGAATTTACTATCAGAAATATTGATCGTAGTTGCGGTACCATGCTTTCCAACGAAATTTCGAAAGTGTATAACGATCAGGGCTTGCCGAAACCGATGCAGGTTAAATTCACCGGCTCTGCAGGCCAATCTTTTGGCTGTTTCCTGGCAAAAGGTGTCGAGTTCACTGTGGAAGGTGATGCCAACGATTACTGGGGTAAAGGTTTATCCGGCGGTCAAATCGTGGTTTATCCATACCGTAAATCATCGCTTGTTGCTAAAGATAATATTATCGTTGGTAACGTGTGTTTCTACGGTGCGACATCCGGTGAGTCATACATTAACGGTATGGCCGGTGAGCGTTTCTGTGTACGTAACTCGGGTGCTGAAGTAGTTGTTGAAGGTGTGGGTGATCATGGTTGTGAATATATGACCGGCGGTATCACTATTGTACTGGGTACAACTGGACGTAACTTCGCGGCGGGTATGAGCGGCGGTGTTGCTTATGTCTGGGATCGTGATCAGGATTTTGCGAACAAATGTAATATGGAGTTGGTGGATCTTGATCCTCTCGAGGAAGAAGATAAAGCACTTCTGAAAGCTAAAGTGACTAAGCATTTTGAATTAACTGAATCAAATGTTGCTCAGGAATTTTTAGCTGACTTGGAAACAAGTCTCAGTCAAATTGTAAAAGTGATGCCACGTGATTACAAAGCGGTTTTAATGGCGCAAAAAAATAAAGGCCTTCAGCTTGCAAAAGAAAACATCTCAGCTAGCGAGAAAGAAACGGCTAAAGTAACAACTCTAGATGAATGCAAGGTAGGAGACGCGTAATGGGTAAGCCAACTGGATTTTTAGAATTAGGACGTGAGGTACCGGGTAAAGTGCCGGTAGAAGAGCGCCTGAAAAATAATAAAGAGTTTGTAAAGGATGATGAGTTTGGCGGCAAAATCAGTGACCAGGCCTCTCGCTGTATGGACTGTGGAGTGCCTTTCTGTCATGACGGCTGTCCGATTGGTAACATTATTCCTGAATTCAATGATGCGGTTTACCGTGAAAGTTGGTTGGAAGCTTGGGAAATAATGAGCTCAACCAATAACTTTCCGGAGTTTACCGGTCGTGTATGTCCGGCTCCTTGTGAGAGTTCATGTGTTCTTGGTATTAATCAGGATCCCATCACGATTTGTAATATTGAAAAAAACATTGCTGAAAAAGCCTATGAAAAAGGGTATGTTAAACCTAAGATACCAACCTCGCGTACCGGTAAAACCGTTGCAATCATTGGTAGCGGTCCTGCGGGATTAGCCGCTGCAGAGCAATTAAACAGTGCCGGTCATACGGTCACCGTTTATGAGCGTGATGAGAAAGTAGGTGGTTTATTACGTTTTGGTATCCCTGACTTTAAACTGAGCATGGATGTTATCGACCGTAAAATTGACGTATTGGAAGCTGCCGGTATCAAAATGGTTGTTAATGCGCATATCGGTGTTGATTTTGATGCCAGAGATCTGCGTAAACAGTTTGACGTAGTGTTATTAACCGGTGGCTCTACGGTTCCTCGTGATCTGCCGATTCCCGGGCGTGACCTGAAAGGTGTCCATTTCGCGATGGAGTTCCTGGGGCAAAATAACCGTCGTGCCAACGGTATGGATCTTAAAACTGAAGAGATTCATGCTAAAGGCGATCATGTTGTGGTTATTGGTGGTGGTGATACTGGTTCTGACTGTGTCGGTACCTCTAACCGTCACGGTGCAGTAAGCGTTACTCAGGTGGAAATCATGCCGATTCCGCCTGAAAAACGTACCGTGAATATGCCCTGGCCTTCTTACCCGATGATCTTAAAAACCACTACTTCTCATGAAGAAGGGGTGGAGCGTCACTGGTCTATTCTTACCAAAGAGTTTATTGGTGATGAAAACGGTAACGTTAAAGAATTGGTCATTGCAGACATCGAGTGGGACAAAGCGGAACCGGGTAAGCGTCCTAACTTTAAAGAGATTGAAGGCAGTGTCCGTTCTATCCCTTGTACTAAAGCCTTTTTAGCGATGGGTTTCTTACACCCTGAGCCAACGGGTGTATTAGCGCAGCTTGGTGTTGCTTTAGATGAGCGCGGTAATGTGCAGACGACTGATTTCCAAACCAGTCAGGAAGGTGTGTTTGCTGCAGGTGATATGCGTACCGGGCAATCATTAATCGTACGTTGTATTAATGAAGGCCGTGAAGCATCTCGCGCAATTGATGCCTACCTGATGGGCTCTTCTAACCTGGAAGCGATGGCTGACTCATTAATGTTGTCTAATTAAGAGTAAATCAGTACACTAACCGGCATTAAATGTAAACTAAGCCTCCTCTCTTTTTAAGAGCAGGAGGCTTTTCTATTTTAAAATAATAATAAAATTTAAAGGTAAAGATTAATGACATTGATCGATTTTGCAGCTTCACCCCTGTCGGTGATGCCTGCTGTTATCGCGTTAGGGCTGGCAATTATTACGCGCCGTGTCCTGCTCTCGTTAGGGCTGGGTATTGTTTTTGGTGCGCTATTATTAACAAATTTTTCAGCAATAGAGGGTGGCACCTATATCCTCAATACGGTTAAAGGCGTGGTATTTGAAGATGGTGGTATCAACAGCTGGAATATGAGTATTGTGGCTTTTTTGCTGCTGCTCGGCATGATGACCGCCATACTGACGCTTTCCGGCGGGACACGCGCCTTTGCTGTCTGGGCACTTAAACATATTAAAGACAAGCGGGGCGCATCATTTTTAGCGGCATTTTTAGGTGTATTCATTTTTATTGATGACTATTTTAACAGTTTAGCGGTAGGCTCTATTTCCCGTCCGGTAACAGACAGGTTTCATATTTCACGCTCTAAACTGGCCTATATTCTTGACTCTACCGCAGCACCGATGTGTATTCTGATGCCGCTGTCGAGCTGGGGAGCTTATATCATGACTATTATTGGCGGCATCTTAATCAGCCATGGCATTACTGATTACTCGGCGCTTGGAGCTTACGTTAGGCTGGTGCCGATGAACTTTTATGCCGTCTTTACCCTGTTGATGGTGTTTGCTGTTATTTGGTTCCGGCTTGATATTGGATTGATGAAAAGCCATGAAGTAGAAGCCGAAAAAAATGGCTCGTTACATAATGGTGATCATCAGGCAGTTGATATGCATGATGAATATGGTATCGATGAAAGTGAAAAAGGCAAAGTGGCTGATCTTATTGTGCCGATTGTATCTCTGATAGCCGCAACTGTATTTTTTATGCAGTACACAGGCAATCAGGCACTAGCTGCAGATGGGAAAGCCTTTTCAGTGCTAGGGGCGTTTGAAAATACCGATGTGGGTATGTCGCTTTGTTACGGCGCTCTGGTCGGTCTCGCTTTGGCGTTATTTACGGTATTAAAACAAAAAATCGCGTTGAAGCTTATCGCCCAGGCGGTATGGATTGGCGCCCGGTCTATGTTTGGTGCAATTATTATTCTGTTTTTTGCCTGGTCGATTGGCAGTGTGATTGGTGATATGCAAACCGGTACTTATTTATCTTCACTGGTGCAGGGGAATATCGACACGCACTGGCTGCCGCTAATTATATTTGTATTATCAGGTGCAATGGCGTTTTCTACCGGTACTTCATGGGGTACCTTCGGAATTATGCTGCCGATTGCCGGTGATATGGCCGGTGCGGCAGAAATTAGCTTGATGTTACCTATGCTAAGCGCGGTATTAGCCGGCTCTGTATTTGGTGATCACTGTTCGCCAATTTCAGATACCACTATTCTCTCTTCAACGGGAGCACGCTGCCGTCATATCGACCATGTGGCCAGCCAGCTACCCTATGCATTATCGGTTGCCGGGATCTCTGCGGTTGGTTTTATCGCGATTGGTTTTAGCGGCTCTCTCAGCCTTGCG